>JAVBKL010000029.1:0-47657 GCA_031554055.1 Eubacteriales bacterium
GACAATCCCAAAGGTATTAAGGTTTTATAAAATGGTGTATTCTCAAAATCCGAGTTTAAATATAGATACATGAAATAGTACATGGCAATTATGAAGATGGTAACATAGGTATCTATTGTTGAAATTCTCGTTTGAGCAAAGTGCATAAAGTCAGCGGCAAAAATAATTGTGGCGAATGAAGCAAAAAAAGTTGAGTTGCAAATCTTTTTTGCAAAAACGTACATGAGTGGCAACATAAGCACGCCAAAAAGAGTTCCCATAAACCGCCAACCAAATGGATTCATTCCAAAGATCATAATTCCCCAAGAAATAATTACTTTTCCTAGTGGGGGATGCGTCCATTCGTAAGTAGGCAGGTGGTGTATAAATTCATATGCAGTTCTTGCGTGGTAGATTTCATCAAAATAAGTTGAGTTGCGATAACTTATTTGATTCGGAATGAAAGCTTGTTCATCAAAAAGCTCGCTGCCTTCTGCATTTACGCTTTTCAAAATGATAGGTGTTTCACCATTTAAAAATCCGAGTTCAGCCATCATAAAATCACTTGCAAGGGGTTTTATTTTTACATAACGAGCTTCAAAGTCCAAGCTTTCGTTATGCCAAGCGAAAACACTTCCAGAATTTAAAGCTGGAATTTCATTCCAAGCCAGCCCATCTAAAGAGTAGGAGAGCAAAAACTGCCGTTCTTCTGTTGAACCGTTAAAGAATTTTATTGAGTCAATATGAGTTATTTCATCAAATTCTGCCTGTGCAACGCTTTCTTGCAAGGGTTGCCAAATGGTTTTTGGTGCTTTGTTATCGCCCAAATTTGTAAATGCAATGATGGCATACACGAGGGAGATGACAAGCATGATGATGTAATCTTTATTTACAAGTTTTGGTAGCGTGCGGAAAATTTCGTCCTGAATAAAAGAAAAAGTAGGTTCATCAAGTTCCTCGTTTTTATGTGTGGTCGGGTTGGTAAGAAGTTTTAGAGCTGTAAAAATTAAGTAAGCTGCAAAACCAACGTTTATCAGAGAAATAAATGGCAAAGAATCAGCAATTCTCGAGAGTTGGTTGCCATTATTAATCATATCCAAAACTTCGGTGCAGTTAATAAACAAAGTAAATGAGAACGCCATATATAATGCGATGATTCGTGTGGATTGTGTAAATACATAAGTGGCAAGCAAAAGAGCAATTGTTGGGAATAAGTACCGCTCATGCATTCTGGTCGAAAACATAAATGTAAGTGTATTAATTACAGCCGCAACAAAGAAGTAATTTTCTTTAAACTTTAATTTCTTCAATAAGTAGAAACTTAATAAAACGATAAGGATTATAAAAATGGTTCCCCAAGCAGAGTAGGAGAGGAATAAAAACTTTTCGTTGACGTCTGTCCAATTGGCACCGACAAGCCCATAAAAATTAAAAGCATTCACTGTGGCATATGCATATGACCCAATTGTATTTATATATTGTGCAATGACAGGTGCAAAGTTAAGTCCGTGTGCGAATGGTAAAACGCCAACAAACAAAAAAATCAAACAGTATGCAACATATTGAACTGTTTTCATCAAATCCCTAGATGAGTAAACCGAATACAAATACAGGGGAGTAAACATCAGAGATTGAGGTTTAATTAAAATGGCAAACGCAAACAAAAGATAACTTGGTAAAAGCTTTTTTTCACTAAGAAAATAAATTGAAATTAAAATGACAAACGTATAAACGGAATCAACTTGTCCCCAAACAGAAGAGTTTAAAATAATCGCCGGGTTCAGTGCATAGACCAATCCGACTAAAAAAGCATTCACGTTATGTTTTACAGCAAGCTTGTACAGGAAATAAACGGTTAACAAATCACAAATGATGGCAGGTGATTTTATTAAAACCGTAAACGCAAACCCACTTGGGTCAAGGTTGAAAATATGTCTTATAAAACCGAGAATGTATAGAACATACATATAACCAGGCGGATAATCGGTAAAGACATCGCTCGAATAAAAATTTGACATGCCGTCTTCAAACAGCATAAGGCTCCATGACTTGAAGCAGTTTATGTCTGATTCAAAACTAAAGTCTATTCCAAAACTTAAAATTCTTACGATTAAAGTGATCCCTAGCAGAATAAAAATATTATACTTTTGTACAGATTTCATTGGTATGCTCCTTTGAATTCACGGGCCGCCTCTCGCATCTGGTCTTTTTTTGCAATACTTTCTCGTTTGTCATATAATTTTTTACCTTTTGCGATGGCAATATCTAATTTAACCAAACTGCCCGATAAATAAATTTTAGTCGGAACGATTGTGTAACCATCACGGGTTATGGCACCGTGCAAACGCTGAATTTCCTTTTTGTGTAAAAGTAGCTTTCTTCTGCGAAGAGGGTCTTTGTTAAAAATATTGCCGTGGTCATACGGACTAATGTGCATATTCTCAACATACGCTTGAAAATTTTCAATCATGACATAGCTGTCTTTCAAGTTGCACTTGCCTTGACGCAAAGATTTAACTTCCGTTCCCACAAGCTCAATTCCGCATTGAAAACTTTCCTCAATAAAATATTCATGATATGCCTTTTTATTTTGTGCAATCAGTTTTTGATCTGTTTTTGCCAATTGTATCGCCTCCAAAAAAATTAATCTTTAATAGTATATCATATTTGTAAAATATAGCCAAATTGTTTTATTATAAACGGTGGTTTTATTTTTGACAGAAACAAACAAAAATAGCAAAATAAAACCCCATAAGCATTTTTATGGGGTGGTTGTACGTTCGAGATCTTCAGTTATTACTGGTGCAACAGGTGCTGTTTCGGTTACAGCTGGCTCTGTTGCTGGTGCGGGCTCATTTAACATGGCTTCTTCTGGTGGAACATAACTTTTAAGATCAGACGGCTGTCCTTCTAGTTGTGAAAACTTAGAACTTAAAACAATGATGTCCACACGTCTGTTTTGAGCACGGCCTTCCGCCGTATCATTGCTTGCAACAGGTCTATATTCACCATATGCAACAGGCACCAACCGTTCTGGGTCAAGCGCGCATTCCTGAATAAACAATCTTACAACATGAGTGGCTCTTGAAGCCGAAAGCTCCCAGTTGGATATAAACTTTGCATTTTTTTTGATTGGTACGTTGTCTGTGTTGCCTTCTACACGGATATAATTGTCAACAGAATGAAAAGCATTTCCAACCGTTCTTAAAATTTCAACTGAATCATCCATGATATCGGCACTTCCCGAATCAAACAAAAGTTTATTACTCAAACTGATAACCAAGCCTTTTTCGGTTTGATGCATTTCGATTTCACTAGCAATTCCCTTTTCTTCAAAGTAGGTCTTTATGGCTTCTTCCACTTCTACAAGTTTTTCATATTCACCAGCACCAACAGTGGGCTTGGGTACGACTGGTGCAGCGGGTGCCGAACCTCCAAAGTCAACAAAGAACTTTGTGCCGTCAAACATTCCTTCTCCACCATTTAAGATTGTACCGAAGGCTTCTTGAATGGCACGATACTTGTCTTCGCTAATGGTGCTCGATGCAAATAAAACGATGAAAAGAGCAAGGAGGAGCGTAAGAAGATCCGCATAAGGTATGAGCCAGCTTTCGTCAATGTGCTCCTCATGGTGTTCTTTTTTATGACCTGCCATTATTTTTCCCCACCTTTATCTGCTTTGTCAGCAGCGTTTGCAGCAAAATATTGTGCTTTTTCTTTTTTCGTTAAGTACGAGAGCATTTTTTCTTCAACTAAGTTAGGGGACTCGCCCTTTGCCATAGCAACAAGGCCTTCAAGAACAATTATGTTTGACAAAATTTCTGCTTTTGATTTTCTTTTTAACTTGTTGGCAAATGGTAGCCACAAAACGTATCCAGTAAAGATACCATATATTGTTGCGATAAACGCAGAGGATATTGCATGGCCGAGTGCATCTGTATCGCCCATGTTACCAAGTGCGGCAACAAGTCCAACAACGGCACCCAAAACGCCAAGAGTAGGTGCATATGTACCAGCTTGTGTGAATATGAGTGCACCAGACTGATGACGTTCTTCAATCGCATCGAGTTCTTCCGAAAGGGTTTGCTCAACAACTTCATGGCTTTGGCCTGTAAGCAAAAGCGAAATACCTCTTTTTAAAAATTCACTAGGAAGTTCTTCGAGCTTGGACTCAAGAATAAGAATACCTTCTTTACGAACCAGTTGCGAAAGACCAACCATTGTTCTTATGGTCGCAATATTATCGTAGTTTGCTTTGTCAAAAAATATTAATCCGAAAAGCTTGGGAGCTTTCATAATATCTCTTTTGGGGAAAGCGTTTAAAACGGCACCGACGGTACCAATCAATATCATGAATATGGCGGCAGGTGCTCCAAGAACGCCCCACGAAACATGCTTAAAGTACATACCACCCAAAAGTCCCACAAGCGAGAGTATCATACCTGCTATAGTTGTTATTTCCAACGAAATTCCTCCTAATTATCCAGTTATTTAAAACTTAAAACCATTCATCATCAAAACCAAAATCAAAATCTTTAAAGGCTTGACTAACTCTTGTAATGCACGGTTGAGGATTTTTAACCTTACAACTCTTTATTTTAACAATTTCTAACTCAAAACGCAACTCTTTTATAGAAATTGCATCAGTTAAGATTTGACAAGCTGTTTCTTGCATGGTCAAGAGAAATTTCGATTTTTCCTCAAGCTGTAGCGTGGTTAAATTTGATTCAGCGGCTTTCTTTGAACGCCTTTTATTTGTGTGAGAAGTATAAGCCGCAAAAGGGCTGGCTGTTAAATCACTATAAAAAACATAGTTCATAGAAATATCACATTCAAATTCATAACACAAAAAAACATAAATCTCGTGTAGTGACATGACATCGGGGAATTCGAAGCATTTCCAAAAACTTTTAAAATTCATCAACTTAACTTTGACTTCATATATACTTTTACATTTGTCATCAGTCTTATCCACTGTCAGGCTGTTAATTAATTCTTTTTCTCTTAAAACTTTAAATTTTACCCCCCTAATGACCAAATCATATAATACGGATTGCGGAATTTGCTTTAGTGTTTGCATAGGACTATCGGGTTCTTTTTGATCAAAATATTCAAGACCAAGCTTTGTAAGTGAGTAATGTGAGCATGGCGTGAACATTCCAATACTTATATCGTCAGAAACTTGCAAAGCTTCAAGAGCATATGATAATTCGTGGCTAAAATCTGAAGGAATTACATAGCCGATATTAATGAGCTTCAAATAAAAACCAAATAGAGTATGGAAATATTTGTCAAGCATGATCCCAAGATAAAAAGTTCCGCTCATCATCGCTTGGTACATTTCACTGGCAATATGCTCATCATGCTCAAAATCAAGTAATGAGTCAATGTTTAAACCCAAGACATTAAAAAACTCCTGAAAAATCTGATCTGTGTCTTTTGGTTCAAGCAAAAGTTTTTTAATGTAATCTTTGCCAAGTCGGTTGTGTGCGGTGGGTAAGATTCCCATGAGTTGACTTGTCGATATTTCAAGTGAGGCTTCAACAATCATTGCAAAAATTTCGTTGTGTGGCAACTTAAAAAAAGTATCGCAATACTTGGTGGTTTGGGCACGATTAGAATGTATGGCTGGTAGTTTTTTTAATAATTTTAGTTTGAATGCTAGCAACGTCAAATATTCTACATAAAAAGGATCGTATATGGAAACAATATCCAATACGTCATTCATTTTTGATTCCAAAATATTGTCGTCTTCATCCAAGGAAATGTCAGGGTTGCAGAAATCAATAAAAGCAGCCAGATCATCATTCACTGGGTGCGACTTCAATGAATACTCTTTAATTTCAAATTTCATGGAAGTTATGCGTTGATTAGATTTAAGGACAGGTATGGCCACTTTAATTGAATTCTCTTTAAGTTGTGTTGGTTCACCCGAGTCCTCTTTTTCGTTCAAAAACACCTCGGCCAAGTTGGCTGGGGTTAGGATTGTGTTATCAATTAATGCAGAATGATACCAACGTCTGTAAAATGACATAACATACGGCAAAAGTTTTGACTTGTTTCGGCTGCGTAAATTTGTGTAGGCGGTATGAAAATCACTTTTAAATAATTCTAAAAACGAGTTATATAAAGCGGTACTTTCAAAAATATTTGGAGGATTCATAGAAATCTCTCTTTCTACTAAGTAATAAAGTAATTTATTTTATCAAATTTATTAATTCACTTGATTGTAACAGAAAACTAATGTTAAAATCAAGATGTGGAGGGGATAAAATGTCTAACAAATATCAATTTGAGCTTGACGTTGAGAATGAAGTACACATTCCTAAAATGTATAACGTTATCATGCATAATGATGATTACACTTCGATGGAGTTTGTAGTTGATATACTAATAAAGATTTTTCATAAAGACATGACAGAAGCGAACAATATAATGATTAAGGTTCACAACAATGGACGGGCGATAGCAGGTGTCTATACCTATGATATTGCAATCACAAAAAAAAGTCAAACAGAGCTTATGGCAAACCAAAAAGGGTTTCCATTAAAAATAACGGTTGAAGAGGCGATTGAGTAAAATGAAACTGGATTCTATTTGTAATCAAGTTTATGTGGTTGCAGCAAATGAGGCACGCATACAAAATCACGAATATCTTACCCCAGAACATTTTTTATATGCAGCCCTGATGTTTGACGTGGGGAAAAGTATTTTAGAAAAAAGCGGCGGCGATATAAATGGGATAAAAAGTGATTTATTCGATTTTTTTGAGGCTCACGTGCCAAAGGTAGCAGTAAACACTTTGGATTCACATAATTTTGTACAGATGCTTGAACTAGCAGCAACCCAAGCACATTATAGCGGAAAAGATGTAATTACACTAGGGAATATTCTCGCGGCCATGTTTAACCTGGTTGAGTCGCATACGACTTTTATCATGTCAAAAAACGGTGTGAACAAGGTTCAGCTTTTAAAAGTAATTTCTCATGAAATACCTGAACTAAAAACGGAAACCAAACAAGACGAGACCGAAAATTCTGAGACAGGCAACTCGAAAATTAAGGAACAGGAATTTTTAAAATTATATTCAACCAACCTAACCGAAAAAGCAAAAAATAAAATGTTCGACCCACTAATCGGGCGGGAAGAAGTGCTTGAGCGAACCATTCAAATTTTATCAAGACGTTTAAAGAACAATCCCATCCATGTGGGTGACCCTGGTGTTGGTAAAACTGCCATTGTTGAAGGGCTTGCCCAACGTGTTGTTGAAAACCAAGTGCCGAAAATTTTGCAGGGTGCCAATATCTTTTATCTGGATATGAACTGTTTGGTGGCTGGCACAAGATACCGTGGCGACTTTGAAGAACGTATTATGAAGTTGCTAGATATTATTTCAAGAGAGAATAAACCAATTGTTTATATAGATGAAATTCATACCGTCGTGGGAGCTGGTGCGGTTTCTGGCGGAAGCCTTGATGCGGCTAGTTTGCTTAAACCATATTTGACCAAAGGTGAGTTAAGATTCATAGGTTCGACCACATTTGAAGAATATAAAAAGTATTTTGAAAAAGATAGAGCCTTGTCAAGGAGATTTCAAAAAATAGATGTACTTGAGCCGACAATCGAAGAAAGTGTTCGAATTTTAATGGGCGTAAAATCAAAATATGAGGATTATCATAATGTGGTTTATACGGACGAAGTTGTCGAGCTCATTTGCGAATTATCAAGCAAATACCAAAGAGACAGGTTTTTGCCCGATAAAGCAATTGATATTCTTGATGAAAGCGGAGCTCGTGTACGAATGAACGAAAAGAAAAACTACACGAAAGTGATTTCAATTAAAGATATAGAAAAAACAGTTGCCATTATGGCGAAAATTCCTGAAAACAGCGTAACCGCAAGCGAAACCGAATTGCTTAAAAATTTAGCTTCAAAAATTAAATCACAGGTTTTTGGACAAGACATTGCCGTGGATTTAACAGTTGGTGCCATTAAAGCTTCTCGTGCGGGACTTAACGAAGCGGAAAAACCTATTGCAAGTTTGCTTTATGTAGGCCCCACTGGTGTTGGTAAAACCGAAGTTGCCAAGCAAGTGGCGGCAAATTTAGGGATACAACTACTGCGGTTTGATATGAGCGAGTATCAAGAAAAACATTCTGTGGCAAGGTTGATTGGTTCACCCCCAGGATATGTTGGCTATGAAGAAGGTGGACTGCTAACAGAGGCAATCAATAAAACTCCTCACGCCGTGCTCTTGCTCGATGAAATTGAAAAGGCACACCCAGATATTTATAACGTTCTCTTGCAGATTATGGATTATGGGCAATTAACCGACAACATGGGCAAAAAATCTGATTTTAGAAATGTGTTGTTGATCATGACTTCCAATGCGGGTGCTAAAGACTTAAACAAGCGAGTCATTGGCTTTGACGAAAAGGCTTTTCATAAAGATGCAATCGACAAAGAAATCGAGAGAACATTTAATCCCGAATTTAGAAACAGGCTCGACCAAGTGATCGTCTTTAGAAACGTGGATGAAGATATGGCAAAACAAATTGCGATGAAGAGCATCAAGAGTTTGGCAGAACGATTAAAAGCTCGAGGTGTATCCATTAAAGCGTCAGAACGCACTTTAAAATATGTTTATTCAAAAGGCTTGTCGGAGTTATATGGGGCAAGAGAAATTATTCGAGTGGTGGAAAAAGAAATAAAACCGCTTCTTGTCGATGAAATTCTTTTTGGCAAGTTGTCAAAGGGCGGAACAGCCACCATTGACTGCAAGGACTCACAAATATTTATAAAAGTGAAATCTTAGACTTTACTTTTAAATTTAGGGGGACGACATGGAATTTTTGAACGTAATCAGTGTGACAAGAGCAGAAGAGATAATCATGCAAAGCTTTTCAAATTTTGTTCCAAAGTCAGAAAAAGTAAAAGTGTTTGATTCACTTGGCAGAGTTGCGTCCACCAATGTTGTTTCCACAGAGGATATTCCAGATTTTAACCGTTCAACGATGGACGGTTATGCGGTAATCGCTTCCAACACATTTGGAGCCAGCGAAAGCATCCCGAGTATTTTAAAAGTTGTGTATGAAGCAAAAATGGGGGAAGCCGTTGATGTTTGTTTACGAGACGGCGAAGCCTGTTATGTGCCGACTGGTGCTATGCTTCCGAGTGGGGCTAACTCTGTTGTCATGATTGAATACACCGAGAAGATTGATTGCGAGAACATTGCCATTTACAAAGCGGTTCCGCCAAATTCCTATGTCATTCATAAGGGCGATGATGTTTCAAACGGAGCAGTGATGATTAGCCGTGGAACCGTGATAAACGAACTTGAAATTGGCGTGCTGGTTGCCGCTGGCATTTGTGAAATCGAAGTGTTTAAACCGCTTAACGTAAGCGTCATCTCTACAGGTGACGAGATTGTTGATGTTTCGGAAGAAATGCAGGCAGGGAAAATTCGCGATGTAAATGGGTACGTTATTGCTTCCATGCTCAAAAAGAAAAACTGTGTGATTGCTAATAAAAAAATAATTTGTGACGAATATAGTAGTATTAAACAGGCGATGGAAGATTGTCTTGCGACAAGTGATTTAGTCATTATCAGCGGAGGAAGTTCGGTTGGAGTTAAGGACTACACGCATGAAATAATTAGTTCACTGCCAAATTCAGAGGTAATCGTTCATGGATTATCCGTGAAGCCAGGGAAACCCACCATAGTTGCCAACTGCGGTGGAAAAGCGGTTTTCGGCTTGCCAGGGCACCCTGTTTCGGCGGCCATTGTTCATCGGTTGATTGTAGATTTTTATTTAAATTTTGTGTTTGGGACAAGCGAGCCGTCACCAATCTATGCCGTGATTTCTGAAAACTTACATTCTTCGGCGGGGAAATTAACTTGCCAGATGGTTAAGCTTAGCTATTTTGAAGACGAAGTGTTTGCCGAGCCAATCTACGGTCAATCAGGGCTCATCACTCTTTTGTCAAAAGCAGATGGATTTATTAAAATTAGCGAGTTTTCAGAGGGAATTACAAAAGGGGAAAAAGTTTTGGTCTTTCCAATCGTTTAGGGGGCGAAGCTATGGACAGAAAAATATTTATAGGAAACAACGATGCGGAACTTGCACTAAAAAACTACCTAGCTCTTTTTGATGAAATGGATTGGGGCTATGACGAGGTTGCCGTCATGGATTCACTGGGACGGATTACATACGAACCACTTGTCGCAAAAATTTGTGACCCTGTGTATAATGCATCGGCAATGGACGGCATCATGGTAATAGCAGAACATACATACGAAGCATCCGAAGTTTCGCCGCTGATTCTTGAAAAAGAGAAAGACTTTACACACATAAACACAGGTGGTGCTTTAACAGGAGAATATAACGCAGTCATTATGATTGAAGATGTTATTCCGATTGATGATGATAAAGTGAAAATTATTATGCCAGCAGTAAACTGGCAAAATGTAAGAGTAATTGGTGAAAGCATTGTTGCGGGCGAAATGTTACTGCCTTCCAAAAAGAAAATTACGCCTGTGGACTTGGGTGCAATGATTGCAGGAGGCTATAAAACTGTAAAAGTTTTTAAAAGACCGAGAGTCGGAATCATTCCCACTGGTGCGGAGCTGATTGAAAACCCCGAAGAAATCGAAACAGGAAAACTCATGGAGTCAAATTCCTATGTGTTTGCCGGATTGGTACATGAGTACGGCGGAATTGCCACAAGATACCCAATTGTGCGTGATAATTTTCAGGATTTGAAAATCGCAATCAACAAAGCGGTAAGCGAAAATGAAATCGTGTTGCTTAATGCAGGAACATCGGCTGGCACAAAAGATTTTACGGTTCATGCCATTGAAGAACTAGGCAAAGTATTTATGCATGGATTGGCGATTAAACCAGGAAAACCAACGGTGCTTGGTGTTATCTCGGACAAGCCTGTTTTGGGCATACCCGGTTACCCTGTGTCTGCTTTTTTAATGGTTGACAAATTTGTTAAGCCACTTGTATATAAATTTTTATCGCAAGACATACATAACAAAACGACGGTTGAAGCGGTTAGTTCAAGGAGAATTGTGTCCTCGTTTAAAAATGAAGAGATTATTCGTGTTGCACTCGGCAATGTGAACGGAAAAATGATTGCAACGCCGCTTGACCGAGGTGCGGCGGCGGTTATGAGTCTTGTTCGTGCCGACGGAAAAATTACGGTTCCAAGACTGAAAGAGGGCATTGAAGCGGGAGAGACGGTAACGGTTGAACTTTTAAAACCAATCGGTGAAATTAATAAAACACTAGCCATCATTGGCAGCCATGATCTTGTGATTGATTATATTGCCGATAAAATGAAAATTTCTTCTGCACATGTGGGAAGTTTGGCTGGTATCAACTCCATAAAAAAAGCGGAGTGTCATATTGCTCCCATCCATTTACTCGACGAGGAAACAGGTGAGTACAACACTTCATATGTAAAAAAATATCTGGGTACTGGTGGTGTCTTGATAAGAGGTGTGAAACGAACCCAAGGTTTCATGGTTCAAAAAGGGAATCCGCTTGGCATCACAGATTTTAGTTGTTTAACAAAGAATCTTGTGTTTGCCAATCGCCAACGTGGAGCTGGTACCAGAGTTTTACTGGATTACCATTTGAAATTAAATGGAATATCAAGAGAAAATATAAAAGGTTACGACAAAGAATTTGGCACACACATGGCTGTGGCGATTGCAGTTAAAACAGGGCTTTGCCAAGTAGGGCTTGGCATCATGTCTGCGGCGATTGCCATGGATTTAGACTTTATTCCGATTTGTTCGGAAAACTATGATTTTCTTACCACGGAAGAAAACTTATGTGATGAACGAGTCGAAACATTTATCAAAATAATAAAATCGAATGAGTTCTTACGAAAGCTTGACGAGCTAAGTGGTTACTCATACGACGAGATAGGGTCTGTGATAAAATGCTAGAGGATAAATTCGGTAGAAAAATAAATTATGCTAGAATTTCCGTTACCGATCTTTGCAACTTACGCTGTGCTTACTGTATGCCTCAAGAGGGGGTGGAGAAAAACTTTCACAGTGATATTTTGAGAGTGGAAGAAATCATTACGCTTGCCAGTGTGCTGATAGAAAGCGGAATAGACAAAATTCGGTTAACTGGCGGAGAGCCGCTTGTTCGCAAAGGTATTTTTGATATTATCGAGGGCATCGGAAAAATAGACGGACTAAAGTCCTTTTGTTTAACAACAAATGCTATTCATTTAAATGATCATCTCGCAAGACTTAAAAGTAGTGGGTTAACGAATTTAAATATTTCAGTCGATAGTCTTGTGCCAGAAAAGTTTGCAGAAATCACAAGGGGCGGAGAGCTTGACAAAGTTCTTACTGCAATTGATCATGCAATTGAAATGGGTTTTAAAGTAAAATTAAATGCAGCTCTTGTTAAAGGCTTTAATGATTCAGAAATTCCAGACTTTGTTAAGCTTACGAAAGAAAAAAATGTCGATGTAAGATTTATAGAACTGATGGCAATAGGGAAACAAGCAGGCTTTGCCAATGAGCACTTCTTGCCAGCGGATTATGTTTTAACAGCCGTACCAGAACTTGTAAGCGTTGAGTCAAGTGATAAATCTTCGGCTGCTGTGTACTATAAACTTCCCGAGGCACTGGGGCGAGTGGGACTCATAAAACCACTCACTTGTAAGTTTTGTTCCAACTGCAATCGCATTCGTGTGACAGCGGACGGCAAGCTAAAGAATTGTTTACATACAGATGTTGAGATTGATATAAAACCAGCTCTTAATGATCGTGAGCAACTCAAAAAGCTAATTCAATTTGCAATCAGTGAAAAACCAGAAGAACACAAGTTAAACGAAGGACAATATATTGTGAGAAACATGTCACAGATTGGGGGATAATATGAAAGTTATATCGTTAAACATAAGCGAAAAAAAAGGTACTATTAAAACACCAGTGGAGGTAGCCAACTTCATTGAAGACTTTGGCATTGAGGGCGACGCTCATGCGGCAAAAGGGAAAAGACAAGTGAGTTTGCTCGGAAAAGAAAGCATTGATAAAATGACCGAGTCAGGCGTGAATGGTCTTTGCAGCGGAAAGTTTGCAGAAAATATAACCACCGAGGGCATCAACCTTTATAGCTTAAAAGTTGGAACAAGATTTAAAATTGGTGAGACGATTCAAGAATTATCACAAATTGGAAAAGAATGTCATACAGGCTGCGAAATTATGAAACAAGTCGGCAAATGTGTCATGCCAAAAGAAGGCGTGTTTACGCAAGTAATAAAAGGCGGAAAAGTAAAAGTTGGCGATGCGATAGAAATTATAGAATAATTATTGAGGGGGCAGTCGTTGATTGCCCCCTTTGAATTACCTAAGCTTCACAATATGTGCCGCTTGTCTGCGACGTTCTTCTTCCATTTGAGCATAGTGCTTCTTGGTTGTGTTTATGTCCTCGTGTCCCAAAACATCAGCAACCAAATAAATATCGCCTGTTTCACGATATAAATTTGTTCCAAAGGTACTGCGAAGTTTATGCGGCGATATTTTTTTAAGCGGCGTTACGATTTTCGCATATTTTTTTACAAGAATTTGAACGGCACGGTCAGAGATTCGTCTTTTGTGTAGCGAAAGAAAAAGTGCGTCTTCGTGGCCTTCTTTCGTTTCTACCTTTTCACGTTCTTCCAAATAATCGAAAAGTGCAGTCTCCACTTCTTGTCCGAAATAAATAATTTGCTCGTTTCCGCCTTTTCTGGTAATTTTAATCCCATTTGATTTAAAATCTATGTCCGTAATATTTATGCCAATGCATTCAGAAATACGCATTCCTGTGCCAAGCATGAGTGTTACGATGGCTAAATCTCTTTTGCAAGTCTTTTCGTGAAATTTCTGTTCATGGTCTGTTAGGTGAGTGCCAAACTCGACTTCATCTAAAAAATCAGCGGCTTCTTCCACTTCAAGTCTAACGATTGCTTTTCTATGTATTTTTGGAAAATCAACCAGTGCGGCTGGGTTCTCTTTTATTTTCCTTTTTTTGCAAAAATAAGTGTACATCGTTCGAACTGCCGCAAGTTTTCTTGACTTGCCAGAGCTATCGTTTTGCATATCAACGGTTTGTCCATTTGTTTCTTTTTTGTAGTAGGTCAGGTATTCTATAAATTTTTCAATATCATCTGAGTCAATTTTTGTCAGTACTTCAAGCGGCATATCTTTGAGTTTTTCATATCCAAAATCTTTTCTGGAAGTTAAAATAAAATTGAAAAATAATTTTAAATCATACGAATAAGCGACCCTTGTTCGCACTTGCTTTGTTTCAGAAATCCCACGAAAGAAATCCCCCAAAAAATCTGGCAACTCCTCAAGCATATCACGCAATCTTTGTATATGTTGCAGCTTGACGGTGTTAACATAGTCCTGTGACATTAAATATCACTCCAACCTCTTATATGAGAGCTCTTAATTGCACTAAACACTTTGGTATCAAAATCTTTGAACGTTTCGTTTTG
Organism: Eubacteriales bacterium; assembly: GCA_031554055.1. Taxonomy (GTDB): domain Bacteria; phylum Bacillota; class Clostridia; order Lachnospirales; family JAVBKL01; genus JAVBKL01. The sequence goes on from JAVBKL010000029.1 coordinate 14,497, forward strand.
TGCATAAATAAATTGTTTCATGGTTTCCCTTTTTGTGTGGCCATCAACAGGGCAAGGGTTTTTCACAGTTTGAATACCATTTGACGCAATAAAATCTTTTATATCTTTTTCGGGAACGTAAATCAGTGGACGTATCGAATGTATATTTTTTCTGTCAAGGTATGTAACAGGGCTAAACGTATTGATCCGCCCCTCATAAACCAACGACAAGAAAAATGTTTGTACCACATCGTCTTTGTTGTGACCCAAGGCGACTTTGTTGCAGTTTAAATTGACTAGCTCGTCATTGAGCGATCCTTTTCTCATTTTTGAACAGAGTGAACATGGATTTTTTTCTTTTCGTTCTTCAAAAACAACTTGTCCAATATCTGTTTTCACAACTGTGTAGGGAACTTCGAGTTCATTGCAAATTTTTTCAGCTGGCGTTGTATCAAAACCATCAAACCCAAGTGACACCGTGATTGCGTGAAGCTCAAATTTCTTTGGATAAAACCGTTGCAGATGTTTCATTGCAATTAAAAGTGCGAGACTGTCTTTTCCACCAGAAAGTCCGATTGCTATTTTATCGTTTTCCTCAATCATGCTATAGTCGTCAATGGCACGTCTAACATGGCTCAATAGTCTTTGTAATGTCATAAGTCCTCCTAGATTTTCACTCAATTTGCTTTACATAGTTTTATCTTAGTATAATCACGCAGAATTTACAAGTCAATCTTTCAATTTTTAGATTAGTAGATTATAATGTACGTATTATAATTTTGGAGTTGAAATTATGCTGTTCACCCCGCCTATTGCAAAATATGTAAAAAGCTATTTAGAGTTTTGTGTCGAGTTTAAGAAAAACCAACTCGCAGCGTTGTTTTTGAACAATTATTCTGCTGAATACATAGAAAGAATATTGGAAGACGAAAGTAAAATAAAAACTTTTACAAACTCCATGTTAAAAGAACTTGATCAAATGAAAAGGCCAACACAAAAAAATTATGTGCCGTCAGAACAATATTGGTTGATTGATAATGAACAAGTGGTTGCTGTTGGCAACCTAAGGTTTTATTTAACAGAGGCGCTAGAACTTTTTGGCGGGCACATTGGGTACGGTACAAAAATTAACTATTGGGGAAAAGGGTACGGAACAAAGTTGCTTACAGAAATGCTGGCAAAATCCGCACAAAACGGAATTAAGAATGCACTTTTAACTTGTGATACCACCAATCGAATGTCATTTAGAGTGATGGAAAAAAACGGCGGGCGGATCCTTGACACAGTGACAAAAGAGGTTAATACCGTAAATAGAACTTCGCTTAGGGTATTAATTGATACAGGGCTTGTTCTAAATAAACAATTTAATTCTATCAACCATGCATTAATTTATCAACATATCGGAAACTATAAGATGAACTTAACGCCTTTAAAAGCGGTGAATGAGGGCGGATTGATCATGTCGTACTACTTTAACATCATGGAAAATGCTGAGAATGTTGGGTGGGTAGTTTTTCGGGTTGCAAACGAGCCGCTTCTTTATTACGACGGAAACGTTGGCTACTTCATCAATCAAAAATCACGGGGAAAAGGTCTTGCCAGAGATGCTTGCGAACTGTTAGCACAGGGACTTAAAAAAATAAACTTAAAATGGACATTTATCACTTGCGATTCAGATAATACTCCGTCAAGACGCACCTGTGAAAAGCTAAATACAAAGCTTTTGGAAATCGCAGAGCACAAAACAAACGGAATTTCCAAAATAAAATGCAGATATTTATGGTATCTGTGATACCCACAATTCGGAGGAGATAACAATGAAATTAATTTCTTGGAACGTAAACGGCTTGCGAGCTTGTATGACAAAGGGGTTTTTAGATTTTTTCACACAGGCGGATGCCGATATATTTTGTATACAGGAAACAAAAATGCAAAAGGAACAAAGCACATTTGAATTTGAGGGCTATCATCAATTTTGGAATAGTGCCGAGAAAAAAGGCTATTCAGGAACTTTGATTTTAACCAAGGCAGAACCGAAAAGCATTAGCTATGGTATGGGCATTGAGGAACACGACAAAGAAGGCCGTATTGTTACACTTGAGTTTGATAATTTTTATATGGTGAATGTGTACACGCCGAATTCAAAACGAGAACTCGAAAGACTTCCGTACCGCATGGAGTGGGAGAACGATTTTAGAAGCTACTTAAACGAACTAGATAAAAAGTTGCCAGTTGTTATTTGCGGCGACTTGAACGTGGCACACAAAGAAATTGATATTAAAAACCCGAAAACCAATGTCAAAAATGCAGGCTTCACACCACAAGAGCGTGAAAAAATGACAGAGTTACTAAACTCTGGTTTTATAGATAGTTTTCGGTTGTTATATCCCGATAAAAAAGACGCCTATTCTTGGTGGTCGTACATGGGAACAGCACGAGAGCGAAACATTGGTTGGCGTATTGATTATTTTTTAATATCGGAGCGTATGCGTGACATGGTAAAAGAAGCTTGCATTTATCCGGAAGTTTTCGGAAGTGACCATTGTCCAGTTGGATTGGAGCTAAATTATGCAAGAGAATAAATTTACACATCTTCATGTTCATACGGAATATAGTTTGCTTGATGGTTCGGCAAAAATTAAGGAGCTAATCGCTAAGTGCAAAGAGCTAAATATGGACAGTTTGGCGATTACAGACCACGGTGTCATGTTTGGCGTAATTGATTTTTATAAAGAAGCAAAAGCTCAAGGCATCAAGCCGATTCTTGGCTGTGAAGTATACATTGCTTCTGGGTCAAGACACAACAAATTAAACACATCGGATAACTTTTATTATCACTTGGTTTTGCTTGCAGAAAATAATATTGGGTATCACAATTTGGTTAAACTTGTTTCTTATGGGTTTACCGAAGGATTCTATCACAAGCCACGAATTGATTTAGAAATTTTGAAAGAATACAAAGAAGGTTTGATTGCGTTAAGTGCTTGTCTGGGCGGACCTGTTGCAAAAAACTTGTTAAACGTGTCCTACGAAAAAGCGAAGCAACTTGCCCTCACATACAATGAAATTATGGGAGAGGGAAACTTCTTTTTAGAATTGCAAGACCACGGCATGCAAGAGCAAATAAAAATAAATCCTCAACTGGTGCGAATGAGCCAAGAAACAGGAATTCCGCTCGTGTGTACCAATGACTCGCATTATATATTGGAAGAAGATTCTGTTGCACACGACATTCTACTTTGCATACAAACGCAAAAGACAGTGAATGACGAAGACAGAATGCGGTACGACGGCAATCAATTTTATTTGAAATCACCAGAACAAATGTATGCCTTGTTTCCCTACGCAAGAGAAGCGGCAGAGAACACGCAAAAAATTGCAGACAGATGCGACGTTTCCATTAAGTTTAATGAGTATAAACTTCCTAAGTTTAAAATTTCTGACGAGTACAAGCAATACTCGCCTGACGAATACTTGGATTTGCTTTGTAAAGCTGGACTAGAAAAAAGATACAAAAATCCAGACGAGTCGTTACAAGCGAGAATGAACGAAGAACTTACCGTAATTAAGAACATGGGGTTTGTTGATTACTTTTTAATTGTTTGGGATTTCATACGATATGCTAGGGAGAAAGACATCATTGTTGGCCCTGGGCGGGGTTCTGCTGCTGGAAGTATTGTGGCTTACAGCCTTGGCATAACCAATATTGACCCGATAAAATATGGTTTGATTTTTGAGAGATTTCTAAATGCCGAAAGAATTTCCATGCCAGATATTGACATTGACTTTTGTTATGAGAGACGACAAGAGGTTATTGATTATGTTATTGAAAAATATGGTTATGATCATGTTGCTCAAATTGTAACCTTTGGTACAATGGCCGCAAAAGCAGTGGTGCGTGATGTGGGTCGGGCACTTGCCATGTCGTATTCGGACGTTGACCGAGTTGCAAAAATGATTCCGTTTGCAATTGGCATTACGCTAAAAAAAGCACTGGAAATGAATCCCGAACTCTTAAAGGCGTATGCAGAAGAAGAGGACACCAAGTATTTAATTGATATGTCCAAAAAGCTTGAGGGATTGCCAAGGCATTCCTCAACCCATGCCGCAGGTGTTGTAATTTGTAATGAACCTGTTATGGAGCATGTTCCGCTCAATAAAAACGACGAGGCAATCACAACGCAGTTCCCTATGAATACACTTGAGGAGCTCGGCTTACTTAAAATGGATTTTCTTGGGCTTAGGACTTTGACGGTGATTCAAAATTCTGTACATGAGATTAATCGAAACAATCATTTGCAACTGAACATAGACGACGTGTCATTTGATGATCCGAAAGTATTTGAGCTGATTTCGCAAGCTAAAACAGAGGGTGTTTTCCAACTTGAAAGCAATGGAATGAAGTCGTTTATGAAGGACTTACAACCAGAGAGTTTGGAGGACGTTATTGCGGGGATATCCCTTTACAGACCGGGGCCAATGGATTTTATTCCAAAGTACATATCTGGAAAAAGAAACGCAAGCAATGTAAGTTATGTACACGAATCGTTACGAAAAATACTCGAGCCAACCTACGGCTGTATCGTTTACCAAGAACAAGTTATGCAGATTGTACGAGAGCTTGCAGGGTATAGCCTTGGGCGAAGCGATTTAATGCGGCGTGCAATGTCAAAGAAAAAGCATGACGTAATGGAAAAAGAACGTACAGGCTTTTTAGAGGGTTGTGTAAAAAATAATATTCCGCAAGATGCCGCAAATAAAATATTTGATGACATGGCTGGGTTTGCGGCGTATGCGTTTAATAAATCTCATGCGGCGGCGTATGCAGTTTTGGGTTATCAAACCGCTTGGTTAAAAATATATTATCCTGTTGAGTTTATGGCAGCACTGATGACTTCTGTTATGGACTGGTCAGCAAAAGTCGCTGAATATATTTTCGAGTGCAAAAAAATGGATATAAAACTTTTGCCACCAGATATTAACGATGGGTTTGGGTATTTCAGTGTTTCAGGAAAAGCGATTCGATTTGGACTGTTGGCAATTAAAAACGTAGGTCGTCCAACTGTTGCGGCTATTGTTGAAGAGCGAGCCAAAAACGGAAAATTCACAAGTATGTCAGAGTTTATTACAAGAATGGATAGCCGTGATTTGAATAAACGTTGTATTGAAAGCTTAATTAAAGCGGGTGCGTTTGATTCCTTTGGAGGCAGACGAGCACAGTATATGGCTATTTATAAAAATATAATTGACGGAATAGGTTTTACCAAAAAGAGAAACGTAGCAGGGCAAATTAATTTATTTGAAATGTTTAATGACGAAAGCGTCGTCCAAAAAGATGATTTGCCGAACATTTCAGAATATCCAATGCGTCAAATGCTCGAATATGAAAAAGAAGTTTTGGGAATCTACGTAAGTGGACACCCACTTGCTGAACACGAGAAATTTTTAAGCAAGTACATTAACGCAACGAGCCTAGACTTTATTCTCAACGACGACGGAACGCATGGCGTGTATGATGAGAAACAAGTTTCGGTTGGTGGAATAATAACATCTAAATCTGTTAAATATACAAAAAACAACCAAGCGATGGCTTTCCTCATGATTGAGGATATTTATGGCGTGCTTGAAATTATAATTTTTCCTAAGACATACGAAAAATATCTGGGACGACTTGAAAATGACGCAATCATCATTGTAAATGGTCGTGCCAGCGTGAAAGAAGATGAAGATGCAAAAGTAATCTGCAACGATATAATACTTAGACAGAGCACAGTAAACTACAATCTGTTTCTTAAAATCGGGAGCGATACACAAAACACGCCTTTGGCAATAACGGAGATTTTAAAACCATTTAAAGGCGATATTCCGGTAATAATTTATGAAGAGGCAGAAAAAAAGAAATATACCCTTCATGAAAAGTATAATGTATGCAATAATGACGAACTTATACGCCGATTGCGATTGCTATTAGGTGATAATTCCGTGGTTTTAAAGGAAGTTGAAGAGAAATAAAAATTATATCTTTTGAATTTAGAATTAACTTGAATTTAGAATTAAGTTGATGTAAAATTAACACATCAAAATGCAAATTTTGTTAAATGTCCAAAGATTTGAGGAGGAAATATATGTCAACAAGTATTAGTCAAAAAAAGATAGGCGTTTTAACTAGCGGTGGAGATGCTCCGGGCATGAACGCTGCGATTAGAGCAGTTGTTAGAACGGCTGTTTACCATAATATTAAAGTTTTAGGAATTAAAAGAGGTTATGATGGCTTATTGTCAGGAGCAATTGACGAGCTTACACCTCGATCGGTATCCGACACAATTCATAAGGGTGGCACCATACTTAAAACTGCTCGTTGCGAGGAAATGCTCACAGCGGAAGGCCGTGATCGTGCGGCAGAAATTTGCAAAATTTTAGGGCTTAACGCAGTTGTTGTAATCGGTGGCGACGGATCCATGCGTGGAGCATACGAACTTTCTAAACGTGGCGTAAATACTATTACAATTCCTGCAACCATTGATTTAGATATGACTTGCACTGACTATACAATTGGATTTGATACAGCGGTTAACACGGGAATGGAAGCGATTAATAAAATTAGAGATACATCGGGTTCACACGAGAGATGTAGTATTGTTGAAGTTATGGGTAGAAACGCTGGATTCCTTGCTCTTTGGTGTGGAATTACAGGCGGTGCCGAAGAAGTTATGGTTCCAGAAGTGACAGACTTAACCCAAGACTTAGTAGTAAAACAAATTATCGAGAACCGTGCAAAAGGTAAAAATCATAATTTAATTGTTGTTGCTGAAGGCGTTGGAAAAGCTGCCGAACTTGCAAAGTATATTGAAAAAGTTACTGGAATCGAAACTCGTGCGACAATTCTTGGACATTTACAACGTGGCGGAGCACCTTCTGCCAGAGACAGAATGCACGCATCAGTAATGGGATTTGTTGCGATTGAAGCAATTATAAAGAACGAAAGAAATAGAGCCGTTGTTTACAACGGAGGAAAGCACATCACAATCGACTTAAACGAAGCACTTTGCCGTGAGAGAGATTATGACAATAGTATGTATGAAATGATTAAAATCTTAGCGATATAAGAAGGAGCTGTGTTATGCGAAAGACGAAAATTGTAGCAACACTCGGACCAGCAAGCAAAGATGTAGAGACAATCAAGCAGCTGATTCTAGCAGGACTTGACGGAGCGAGGATTAACTTTTCACATGGTACATACGAAAGCCATACAGAAGTTATCGAACGCTTGAAGCAAGCACGTGAAGAATTAAATGCTCCGATTCCTTTGATTTTGGACACGAAAGGTCCAGAAATAAGAATAAAAACTTTTAATGTTGAGAGTATTTATTTAAAACAAGGCGGAAAATTTATTTTAACAACAGAAGATATTATTGGCGATGAAACAAGAGTTTCTGTAACTTATGAAAATTTGTCAAGGGACTTGGCAGTCGGAAGCAGAGTTTTAATTGACGATGGTTTAATTGAGCTCAAAGTGAAAGAGATTGTAGACAAAGAAATTATTTGTGAAATCATAAATAGCGGTTTCTTGAGTTCAAGAAAAGGCGTAAATGTTCCTGATGTTTATGTAAACCTTCCTTCGCTCACAGAAAAAGACATTGAAGACATTAAATTCGGAATAAAAATGGATTTTGACTATATTGCTGCGTCCTTTGTTCGTTCAGCAAACGATGTGCTTAGAATCCGCCAAGTGCTTGAAGATAACAACGGTTCGCACATTAGAATCATTGCAAAAATCGAAAACCGTGACGGCGTGAATAATATTGAGCCAATCCTTGAAGTTGCTGACGGCATCATGGTTGCAAGAGGTGACCTCGGCGTTGAGATCCCAGCAGAAGAAGTACCGATTGTTCAAAAACATTTGATTAAAATGGCAAATAACAAAGGCAAACCAGTTATCACCGCAACGCAAATGCTTGAGTCAATGGTTAATAACCCAAGACCAACAAGAGCAGAAGCAAACGACGTTGCAAACGCAATTTTTGACGGTACGGATTCCATCATGCTTTCAGGCGAGACAGCAAAAGGTGCGTATCCAGTAGAAGCAGTTCGAATGATGGCACGCATTGCAGAAAAAGCAGAGTCATCTGTAAACTATAACGGCGACTTAGAGAGCCACCACGGAACTTTTCAAGCGAACATCACAAATGCCGTGAGTTATGCGGCTTGTACAACAGCGACAGATTTAAACGCTGCTTGCATTGTTACAGTTACGGATGCTGGTTTTACGCCTCGTATGCTTTCAAGATTTCGTCCGGCTTGTCCAATTCTTGCCGTTACTCCAAACATGACAGTATGGCGTCAACTCAATTTATCATGGGGTTGTGTTCCAGCTATGTGTGGATTAATTGAAAGTGACGAGGACGTTTACAATATTTCTACAGAAAAAGCACTTGCACACAATCTCGTAAAAGATGGCGATTCAATCATTCTTGCGGCTGGTTTACCGGTAGGTATCGCTGGTACCACTAACACGCTTAAAGTTCAGATTGTTGGCGACGTGATTGCTCGTGGTCGTGGTGTTGGCAATAAATTTATTAGTGGTATTGCAAATGTAATTAAAGTAACCGATGAATCAGAAAAATATTTTAAAAATGGCGATATTTTAGTAACAACGAGTACATCAAACGAGTTAATGCCATATATTAAAAGAGCATCTGCAATCGTTGTGGGTTCATGGGATCTTATCGATCAATCCCATGCCGAAACTGTAGCGGCGGCACTTGAAAAACCACTTGTAATTTGCGACCAAAGAGTTATTGATTTAATACCTGATGGAGCTGCTATTACTGTTGATACAGTGAAAGGTTTTGTTTATAACGGTATCCGTTGTGAAACAAAATCAGAAAAAGATGCGGCAAAGACAATCACAAAAGAAACATCCAAAGAGGGCAGTAAACAAAAAAATAAATAGGAGGCGTTTTAATGAGTAAATGGGTATGTAATATTTGCGGCTATGTCTATGACCCAGAAATCGGTGACCCTGACAGCGGCATCAAAGCGGGTACAGCATTTGAGGATATTCCAGAAGATTGGGTTTGCCCACTTTGTGGCGTAGGAAAAAGCGACTTCGACAAAGAATAATTGAAAAAAATAAAACTGCCTAAGAATTTTTATTTCTTACGCAGTTTTATTTTTTTGCGAGAACCAAATTACTTTTTCCTTCGTTGTATACATAGTATTACAATTTCATTTCAAAACGGCAAAAACCAACAAATTCCTAAAAGGGTTTGATATAATATGTCGATAACCATACGATGGTTTTGTTGCTGTGCACTTGAACTTATCATAATTCTTTACCTTGGAGGTTAAAAATGTTTAAATTTTTAAAGCTTAGGCAAATTTCGTTTGCTTTTGTTGTGTGCCTGTTATTTTCAAGTCAAGCTTATGCGGATGAAAAACTAAATCTTAAACTTACATACGACGGTAAAACAACAACATATAATGCATTGCCTGTTTATTTAATTGTAAATGATGAAGTGATAACCAATTTGCCCATGCCGCCCATTATCATTAACGACACAACACTTGTCCCTGTGCGGGAGGTATTTGAAAAATTGGGTGCTGTCGTTAGCTGGCAAGCATCAACCAGTGAAATCATGATTGGCTACGGAAACCGTGCAATTGCTATGTATATAGATAATCCGATTGCAAATGTAGACGGCTTGCCATATGTGATGTCCGTTCCTCCGAAAAATATAAACAACAAAACAATGATTCCTTTAAGATTTGCGTCAGAAGCTTTGGGGCTTGATGTGAATTGGGACGGAAAATTAAGAATTGTTACCGTTTCAGAAAAAAATGCAGTGATAACACCAATGCCGACTCCTACACAAAACTCGGGAATCATCCAACCGATTAGCACGCCCACGACAAACACGAATGTAATTTCGGTTCCGACCACAGACCCTGGCGAAGTTGCAAAAGATATTTCGACTCAAGCAATTACAGAAAAGCCTTTTCCAGAGACTCAAATATTGGATGTAATTCTTCCAGTCGATGGTGGCTCAACTTACACAATCTTGGCGAGTTCTGAGATTTCTAAGGTTGAGAAAAAGTTTTTGGTGGAGGGTAACAGAATTGTAATTGATATTTACAATGCAGAAATGAATGTAGTCAAAAACGAATGGGCCTCGGATCATTCGGTTATCAATTCCATAAGAATCGGGCAGAACCAAATTGCGCCAACAAAAATAACGAGAGTTGTTTTTGACTTGAAGCTTGCCAATACATATAGCATTGCTTTATCACCAGATAGAAAATCAATACTGGTAAACTTTGAGAAAAACTATGTAGACGATATAAACTTAACCACTGAAAATGGCGAAGATTATTTGACAATTCAAATGAGAAACCCATCTTCTGTTACTGTATTCCATTTGACAAATCCTGATCGTGTTGTAATTGATGTTCCATCAGCCACACTTAATAAAGCATTTGCATCAGATGTGAAGGGTGCATTTACCAACAAAGTGAGAAGTGGACAGTTTGATGAAAATACAGCGAGAATTGTGCTGGAACTTCAAAAAATCGTGCAGCACTCCGTTAAGGTGGAAGGCACAAAAGTTATCGTGAAATTATCGCAACCGACTTTTAAAAATATTCTCTACGATGGCGCAACCCAAGTGATTAGCATTGCCAAGGGTGGATTAAATATTTCAGCTGCTTCCATTATACATACGGATAATTACAACGATAAAAAATATGTTTTAACGATTCCAGCTGATTTAAAAAGTTCAATTGGTTATGGAGAATATAATGTAGGCGATGATTATTTAAGGTCAATCTTTATCCAGAACAACACGGAAAACTTGACACAAATAATTTTGGACGAACGACAAATTCTGGCTGTGAATATTACAGAGGACGCCAATAACATTTATATCAAGCTTTTAAAACCGAGAGATAAGTATGCTAAAATTGTCGTAATCGATGCGGGGCATGGCGGCACGGACGTTGGTGCAAAAGTAGATGCACTGCAAGAAAAAGACATCAACTTTGATATATCTCGAAAAATTATAAACTTAATCGAGAGAAACGGAGTCGTAAAAGTGTACGCAACAAGAACGACTGACGTATTTGTTCCCTTGTCCGAACGTGCCATTTTTGCAAATGAAATTGCAGACTTATTTGTCTCTGTGCATTCCAATTCTGGCGGAAAAAGCACGAATGCAAAAGGTATAGAAACCTATTATTATGACCATCCTTTTGATAGTGTAAATGGAATCAGTAGCAAACAAATTGCAAAGCTTATGTTCGATAATTTAATTCAGGCTTTAAATGCTTCTGCCCGAAAAGTTGACTTTGGAGACTTTGCTGTACTTAGAGAAACAACCATACCGGCAACGCTTCTCGAAATGGGATTTATTACAAATCCAGAAGAAGCACAGATGCTTGCAGACGAGAACTATCGCCAAAAAGCAGCCGAATCAATTTATGGTAGTATCTTACAGACATTTGAAATTTACAACCCCAAACGATAAAAAAAACTTGTATTGCCGATAAATGTGTGATAAACTGGCAATGCACAAAATCCAATGCGTGGATATTGGTTACTCCAACCTTTTCTTGGCATTAGGGGTGTATAACTATTATAATATTATTTTAAACGGAGGAATTACAATGCTTGAGAAAAAAGAAGTTATTGCAAAATTTGGACGTAAAGAAAACGACACAGGTTCACCAGAGGTTCAAGTAGCTCTTTTAACAGAGAGAATCAATCACTTGACAGAGCATCTTAAACTTCACAGCAAGGATCACCACTCAAGACGTGGATTACTTAAAATGGTTGGACAAAGAAAAGGTCTTTTAAACTATATCAAAAATAAGGACGTTGTTAAATACCGTGAACTTATTAAAGAGCTTGGTTTAAGAAAGTAGTTTGAAATACGCAATGTTTAACGGCGAGGGCTTATGTTCTCGCCGATATTTGTAGGTAAAAAAAATTTATATAGATATTTTGGTATGTTATTAGTTTGGAAGGGGAACAAAAATGTATAAAACTTATTCAATGGATTTAGCTGGGCGAGAGCTCAAAGTAGAAATAGGAAGAGTGGCAGAGCTTGCAAATGGTGCAGCACTTGTTCATTATGGCGAAACAGTTTTATTGGTGGCAACAGCTGCTTCAGAAAAGCCACGTGCGGGGATTGACTTTTTCCCATTGTCAATAGATTATGAAGAGAAACTTTACTCGGTAGGAAAAATTCCTGGTGGATTTATTAAAAGAGAAGGTCGTCCTTCTGAAAAAGCAGTTCTTACATCAAGGCTTATTGACAGACCGATCAGACCTTTATTTCCAAAAGACTACAGAAATGACGTTGCCATTGTTGCAACTGTAATGTCTGTTGACCAAGATTGTAGCCCAGAAGTTGCTGCGATGATTGGTGCTTCTTTGGTTCTTGCTATCTCCGATATTCCTTTTAAAGAACCAACTGGCTCTGTAAACATTGGATTAATTGATGGTAAACTAATTGTAAATCCTACTTCTTCTGAACGTGAACTTAGCAAATTAAACTTAACGGTTTCGTCAACTGCAAACAAAGTTATGATGATTGAAGCCGGAGCAGATGAAGTTCGTGACGAAGTTATGCTTGAAGCTATTATGCTTGCTCATGAAGAAAACAAAAAAATTGTTAAGTTCATAAGCGACATTGTTGCAGAAGTTGGAAAACCAAAACATTCATATGAAGAGCACACCGTTCCAAAAGAACTTTATGAAAAAGTTAGAAATTTCATAACAGACGCTCGTATGGAAGAAGCTGTATTTACTGATTTAAAACAAGAGCGTGACTTAAAAGTTCGTGCTCTCACAGCGGAAGTGTCAGAGAAACTTGTTCCTACTTTTGAAGATGATGTAAAAGAGACATACATGCAGTTTTTAGGCGACGCTATATATAAGTTTGAAAAAGAAACAGTTCGCCGTATGATTTTAAGAGACCATAAACGTCCAGACGGCAGAAAACTTGACCAAATTCGTACGCTTGAAGCAGAAGTAGATATTTTACCAAGAACACATGGTTCTGCATTATTTAGACGTGGACAAACTCAAGTTTTGACAGTTACAACTTTAGGTTCTATGGGCGATGCTCAAATGATTGATGGACTTGACATTTTAGAGGACACAAAACGTTATATGCATCACTATAATTTCCCAAGTTATTCTGTTGGCGAGACAAGACCTTCCAGAGGTCCTGGTCGTCGTGAAATTGGACATGGTGCGTTGGCAGAACGTGCTCTTCTTCCTGTGCTTCCAACAGAAGAAGAATTCCCTTATGCAATCAGACTTGTTTCAGAAGTTGTAAGCTCCAATGGTTCGACTTCACAAGCAAGCGTTTGTGCAAGTACGCTTTCACTGATGGCCGCTGGTGTTCCAATAAAACGTGCAGTTGCTGGTATTTCTGTGGGAATCGTAACAGGCGAGTCAGATGATGATTATGTTCTTATGACAGACATTCAAGGCCTTGAAGATTTCTTTGGCGACATGGACTTTAAAGTTGCTGGAACTCATGAAGGAATCACTGCAATTCAAATGGATATTAAAATTGACGGCTTAACTGAAGACATCATTAAAAAATCACTTGCTCAAACAAAAGAAGCAAGAGCGTTTATTCTTGATGAAGTAATGTTAAAAGCAATCAGTACACATAGAACAGAATTGTCTTCCTATGCACCAAAAATTGGTTACATTAAAATTGAGCCAGAGAAACTTGCAGAAGTAATCGGTTCAAGAGGAAAGGTAATCAAGAGAATCATTGAAGATGCTGGCGTTGATAAAATTGATACAGAAGATGATGGACGTATCTTTGTTGCTGGTAAAACACAAGAGAGCGTACAAAGAGCAGTTGCAATCATCAAAGCAATTGTTCACAGTCCAGAGCCAGGTGCTGTTTACACCGGTAAAGTTACAAGACTCATGGCGTTTGGTGCATTCGTTGAAATCGCTCCAGAGAAAGAGGGCCTTGTGCATATCTCTCAACTTGCAAATGAGCGAGTTAAAAAAGTTGAGGACGTTGTAAACGTTGGCGATATGATTACTGTTAAAGTTATAGAAATTGACGAACAGGGAAGAATAAATTTATCAAGAAAAGCAACCCTATAAAGAATAGAGTTTAATTGTCAGTCTGGCTTTTTTTGCCAGACTGAAATTTTATACTTTTCATATACAAAATTATGAAACGAGGCTTAAAGAAATGAAACTTCATACTTTGAGTAATGGTGTGCAAATTACGCTCGAAAAAATGCCGCATGTGCGTTCAGTTTCGTTTGGTATTTGGGTAAAGAACGGCTCACGCAACGAGAGCCTTGACTATAACGGAATTTCGCATTTTATTGAGCATATGTTGTTTAAAGGAACGACTAAGCGTTCGGCTCGACAAATAGCAGATGAAATAGATGCAGTAGGCGGGCAAATCAATGCGTATACTTCAAAAGAATATACCTGCTATCACACCAGAACGCTTGACACACATTTGGATACTGCTCTTGAAATTTTGTCCGATATGTTTTTTAATTCGAAATTTGAAGCAGCGGATATTGAAAAAGAGTGCAATGTAATTTTGGAAGAAATCAGTATGTACGAAGATACGCCAGATGAACTTGTGCATGATTTACTGCAGTACAATGTTTGGCAGGGAAGTTCTCTTGGGTATCCGATTCTAGGTACTGAAAGCAGTATTTCAAAATTTGACAGTCCCATGTTTAGAAAATATTTTAAAGATAACTACAGAACGGACAATACATTAATATCTGTGGCTGGTAATTTTGACGAGAGCGAACTACTCATTAAACTCGACAACTTATTTGGTAAGTTTGAACCAAATTCAAATAAAAGCATTGCAGAGCCAACCATATATAAACCCTGTGTTGTCTCAAAAGAAAAAGATATTGAGCAAGTACATCTAGTCTTTGGATTCCCAAGTATTGAGATTGGCAATGAAGATTCTTATTCGCTTGCGGTTTTGAACACAGTTTTTGGCGGAGGCATGAGTTCTCGTTTGTTCCAGAAAATTCGTGAAGAACATGGGCTTGCCTATTCAGTTTATTCTTACAACTCAAGCTATCATGATGCGGGGCTTTTTAGCATTTATGCCGGGCTAAACCCAAGCCAGACAGAAGCCGTTATTCATATGGTAATCGACGAAATTAAAAATTTGAGTCGTGAGAAACTTACAAACCTTCAACTTGAACGAACTAAAGAGCAGCTTAAGAGTAATTATTTAATGAGCCTCGAAAGCTCATCTTCCATGATGTCCTCGATTGGCAAGGGACAGCTTATGCTACAGAGAGTTTTAACCCCTGACGAAATTATCGAAAAAATAAACAAGGTTACTTTAGAAAAAATTGATTGCCTTGTTACAAAAATCTTTGACTTCGACCAAATGAGTTTGTCTGGTGTGGGTTGTTTAAACGGAAGTAACTTGCAGGAGATGATTAAAAATGCAAGATAAATTTTATATCAAACGAACAGAGGATGCTAAGGATTTGCCACTTCCAAGTTATATGACGGATGGAGCGGCAGGTATGGATATATATGCAAATATTATTTCGCCCATTACAATTTCACGAGGTGAAATAAAAAAAATTGGCACTGGAATAAAAATTTCGATACCAAGCACATTTGAGGTACAAATAAGACCAAGGAGTGGTCTTGCTTTGCGTGGAATCACTCTCGTAAACGCACCTGGGACGGTTGACTCTGATTTTCGTGGTGAGATACAAGTGATTATCACCAATTTGTCAAACGAAGATTTTGTTATCGAACGTGGAATGAGAATCGCTCAAATGGTCATGAATAAAATTGAGAAAGCCAATTTTTTTGAAGTGGAATGTCTGGACGAAACGACGCGTGGCAGCGGCGGTTTTGGACATACAGGGGTGAGGTGAGAAAATGTACAATCCGTTAAAAGATTTGCATAATTATAATAGTGAAATGAGTATTTCTCAAGTGATTAAATTTTTCGAAAAACAGGGATTGACATTTACCAAAACGATGATACAAAATTATGTGCGAATCGGTGCAATTCCGCCGCCTGTTGATAAAAGAATTTATAGAAAAGAGCATTTGATGATGTTGGTTTTACTTGATAGTCTGAAAAATGTTTTTTCCCTTGATGAAATTAAAATAACGTTTGAACCTTTTTTTGATACAGATAAAATTAAATATGTCTACGATAAGTACATGGAAGAAACAATCATTGCCGAAGAGGCTTGGAAACTTATGCAAGATGAAACCGCAAAGCATCCCATTGATACTGTAATAAAACTAATGGCAAGCAGTGCCGTTATCAAGCAGTTCGCTCAAAAAATTATCAATTCTTAGGTCATCGTACCAGTCGAATAATTCCAGAATAGATATGCGTGTAAAAAGCCATAATATAAATTGAAGTTAGTTGAATATTTGACTTCAATACTATTACTATTCTAGGAGGATGATTATGAGAGCGAAACCATTTGATTGGACTGCGCTTACTCTTGTTATAATTGGTGCTTTAAACTGGGGATTAATTGGGTTCTTCCAATTTGACTTAGTGGCAGCGATATTCGGCGGCATGGACGCTTGGGTAAGTAGAATTATTTATGCAATTGTGGGACTTGCGGGGCTATATTCTTTAAGTTTTTACGGCAGAATTGCAGATCATGATAGAGACGTAATCAGAGATTAAAAATTATTCTCTTGTGGTAGACTGTTGACTAATAAAACGGTATACTACAAGAGAGTTTTTTTTGACAGAGTTTAAGGAGTGATTTTTTTGGAATCATTTATGTTTATCATAATAATTTTGGTAGCAATTGTAATCTCGAACTTGGCATTTCAGTTTTTGCCAAATATTTCGGTACCGATCATTCAAATGGCGTTAGGCGTTTTCATTTTTTATATGCCGAAGATGGAAGTCCCTGTTCTAGAACCAGAGCTGTTTTTTGTTTTATTTATCGCACCATTGCTTTTTAACGAAGGAAAAAATGTTGATAAAGAAAGTATGTGGCAATTAAGAGCACCCATTTTGTCTTTGGCACTTGGACTTGTTTTTTTAACTGTGCTAGTGGTTGGATTTTGTGTAAAATGGCTTGTGCCGTCCATGCCTCTTGCAGCTGCGTTTGCCTTGGCAGCAGCACTAGCACCGACGGATGCAGTTGCTATTATTTCTTTAAAAGAAAAAATAAAAATGCCGCATTCTATATTACACATTCTCGAAGGGGAAGCACTGATAAACGATGCATCCGGTATCGTATCGTTTCAATTTGCGATTGCTGCTGTCATCACGGGAACATTTTCCATCATCAATGCAAGTGCAAGTTTTATAGTGATTGCACTTGGTGGTGTCTTTTTAGGCTTGGCATTGACATTACTCAAATATATTTTTGTTCGGTGGATCAGAATACTTGGTATGGAGAACGCCGTCTTACATATGTTGCTCGAAATTCTTACACCGTTTTTAATTTTTTTGGTTTGCGAAGAAGTAGGCGTAAGCGGTATCTTGGCTGTTGTGGCTTCTGGAGTTGCACATTCCTTTAACGCAAAAAGGCTTAACCCAGAAATCGCTAGACTCAATATGTTATCCGTGAACACTTGGTCTGTTTTCTCTTTTGCACTCAATGGGCTTATATTTGTTTTGCTTGGAACACAACTCCCGGCGTTAATAGAAACGGTTTGGGTTGACACACATACAAATACGATCAAAGCAATTCTGCTTAGTATTTTGATTAGCTTTATATTAAATGGTATTCGATTTTTATGGGCTCTCATCACGATTAACCCAAAAACTTTGGAAATAGAATGCAATCATATGCCAAGAATAAAAGCAGCGCTTGTCATTTCGCTTTCTGGCGTAAAGGGTGCAGTAACACTTGCAACGGCTCTGTCTGTTCCTTTGTTTCTAAGTGATTTTACAACATTCCCAGAACGTGATTTGATTTTATTTTTGGCGGTAGGTGTAATTATTTGTACCTTGCTCTGTGCAAATTTTTTGCTTCCGATTATTTTGAAATCTCAAGATGATGAAGTTGTAGACGATAGTGAAGTTCGCAGGAAGATATTAAGAGATGTAGTCAAAGAGTTAAAAAGCCAAGCAAATGAAACGAACTTTATATTCATCGAGCGAATAATTTTTGAGTATGATTTTAGAATTAACCAAATTCAGCAAAAAGAGACAGAGGACGATTTTGAACTTAAACTCAAATTATTTGTGTGGAAAAAAGAAAATGTGATTAACCTCATAGAAAGTGGGGCAATCGAACAAGAATTGGGGTATCATTTTATTTCGATGTTGTACAATGGAATGATTCGGGATGTAACAGACCATAGAAATAGAGCAAAGTTATTTTCTGAACTCAAGGAAATAAAGAAAAAGCTCAATAAAAATGTTTTCTATAAAATTCGAATAGCAAAAGAATTTAGAACGAGACAAAATATGAGAGTGATGCAAGTTTCAAATTCAACATATGTGCTTGAGAAGTTGTTGGAAGAACAAAAATTAAAAAAATATAATTCCGAACAACTTCAAAAGCTAATCAATGAATTTGAATGGCGAATCAAAATTTATAGCGACAATGATGATAACGATAAAGCAGTGAATTACACAAAAGAGGAACGTGACAAAGTATTTATATCTGTTGCATCGTTAGGTTTTCAATTGGAACGTGACTTTATCCACCAAGCTTTTGAAAACGATTTTATTAGCCGTGAACGTGCCAAAGAACTTAGACAAAACGTGGATATGATGGAGTTTTCAATTTCAGGTTAATTAACTTCTGTCGAGACTTCTGTACTGTATCGCTTCTGCCAAGTGGTTGACCAGAATTTTCTCACTGTTTTCAAGGTCTGCAATTGTTCTTGAGACTTTTAAAATTCTATGATAGGCTCTCGCACTTAGTCTTAAAGCATTAAACGCTTGCTTTAAGACTTTGTTTTCTTCTTTGCCAAGTGAGCAATATTTTTCAATTTGAACGGCACTCAGTTGAGCATTAAACAAGATTTTGTCTTCACGATAACGCTCACTTTGAATTTTTTGAACTTTTAAAACCCGAGACTTAATTTCACTTGAAGAATCAACCTTAATCGAGCTATTGAAGTCGCTATACTTAACTGATGATGCTTCCACTTGGATGTCGATTCGATCCAGTAAAGGGCCTGAAATTTTGGCACGGTATTTATCAATTTCTCTTTGAGAACAAGTGCATTTTGAGGGTTCTCCGTTATACCCACAAGGACAAGGATTCATTGCTGCTATCAACATAAAATCAGATGGATAGGTAACTGTTCCTGAAACTCTTGGAATGGTTACGATTCCATCTTCAAGTGGTTGACGCATGGCTTCCAGTACATTTCGATAAAACTCTGGCAGTTCATCTAAAAACAAAACGCCTCTATGTGCGAGACTGATTTCTCCTGGTTTTGGTATTCGCCCGCCACCGGCAATTGCTTGGCTTGATGTTGTGTGGTGGGGCGAACGAAATGGACGTTCTGTTACAAGACAACTTTTATCTTTTAAGAGCCCAGCAACTGAATAAATCTTTGTAATTTCTAAGCTTTCGGAAAAAGTTAAGTCGGGTAAAATGGTTGGAAACCGCTTCGCCATCATTGTTTTTCCAGAACCCGGAGGTCCAATCATAAGCATATTATGTCCGCCGGCTGCACAAATTTCTAGTGCTCGTTTTACATTTTCCTGTCCCTTTACATCAAAAAAATCCAAACCTTGAGCGAAAGTACTTGTTCCAAAGAATTTATCAATATCAACGGTTGTAGGCTCTATGGTTGTTCCTTTTAAATAGTCAATCAACTCGCTTAAATGGCTTATGCCAATGACTGTTACCCCTTCAACCAATGCCGCTTCGACACTGTTTTCTTTTGGTACAATGCATTCCGTTATTCCATTTTGTAGTGCGCCATAAACCATAGGGAGCACACCGTTCACAGGTCTAACAAGCCCATCCAAACTTAGTTCTCCGACAATAAAAGTATTTTTCAACTTTTCGATTGGAACAAGTTCAAGCCCAGCCAACAAGCCAATCGCTATTGGCAAATCAAAAGCAGGTCCTTCTTTTCGAATATCCGCAGGTGCTAGGTTTATCGTTATCCGTTTCGGCGGTAAAACAGCTCCAGAATTTTTAATTGCAATTCGAACCCGCTCTTTTGATTCTTTTACGGCAGAGTCGGGGAGTCCTACAATTTCAAACGTGGGAAGCCCTTGTGATACATCAACTTCCACTGTTATTATGTAGCCATCCACCCCACGAATGGCACCGCTTGAAACTTTTGCGATCATGTGAAAACCTCACTTTTCATTCGAGTCCTAATTCTCTTAACATATGTGATAATATTATTTCAATTGAAAAATTGTTAGTTGCGGTGTATTCGGCATAACTAGACATTCGTTCAAGATGATTTTTATTTTCAAGTGACGCTTTTATTTTTTCTGCCAGTTCGTCATAATTGGTATGCGAATAGGTAATACAATTTTCGGAATCAAAACAATACTTTGAAATGTATGGGTTCGTATCAGTTGCGACAATTGATCCATTTAACATGGCGGTAGTTAATCTTTCGGTACTGGCAAAGCCGACAAAAGGTGAGGTGTTAAGTACAATTTTTGAACTTGCGATATAACGAATAAATTCTGCTGGGCTTACTTCATCGTGCGTTGTAATTAAACTTTGATCAAGCTCTGATGTTCTTGAATTTTTTCCAAGGATAAACATTCGAATTCCGTGCTTTTGCAAACCTTTTAACATATTGCTTCGTCTTTTTCCTCTTGCGTAAAAAGAAGCATGCTTAATGAGTTCATACGGTGGCGTTTCAAAAATTTGGTATTCCAAATAATTTTCAGTTAAATACTCAAATGCAGAAAAAGCTGTCATTTTTTCATCAGAAAGCATTATGTCTGTCATATTGAAAAAAAGACTTTTATGCGTTTTGCTTTCTAAGCTATTAATAAATTCTAAATGAATTAAATCGCCTGTGATGTACCCCGCAAATATTACATCAATCTCTCTTTGGTTTATATGAATTGGTGGAGCTGAATTAAGCTTAAAACCCGGATTGGGTGCAAAAAAATAATTGTTATTTGGATTTAAATATTTCTTGGCAAAATAAATATCCTGCTTATCATAAAGACCAATATATGTATTTTGAATTGTGTCAGCAATTTCACCAGGTGAGTTTTCAATGTGCTCGATATACAATGAAATAAGTGGGATCCCAACACGCTCAAAAATATTTTTGTTATCAATAAATGGAATTATGAACCTATTGCAAAACGTAAGAATAAACTTGCACTCTGATAAAGTGTTCGAAGAAAGAATGTCTTTCCAAGTTTCTGGTTCATAATTTTCGTATATATGAACTTCATATCCCAGATTTTTTAACCCCTCAGCATATTGGTCAATCCAAAAGTCTAATATAACGCCTGCTTTGTAAATTTTACTTGTTTTTATTAAAATGCAACTCTTAATAAAAATCATCCTTCCTATAATAAGACAACTTTAATCTATTTTAACCTAAAAAGAAAAAGTGTCAACAAGAAATAAATACGTCTGCCAAATAAATTTTTTTGCAAATAAATGACCTCCCGTGATAAAACCTGGAGGTCAAAATATATCTGTTACAGTAGCTCTGGATTATTAAATTGTTGCACTTTCGAAAAATGTTCAAAGACCTGATTGTCAATTGTCTCCTTAAGTTCCGTAATTTGAAGTTCGGATTTTTCAATGTCAAGAGCCGTTGCTTTTCCCAGTTTATATTTCGTTTGAAGAATAAGCAATTGTTTTTGCATATAATCGAGATCCTTTAAATTATTATCGTAAGAAATCTCTTGGCTCATAATTGTGTTATAACAATTTGTTAAGTTTGTCGCAAAATTTGCTTTTGCATCATCGAGGGCACGTCTGGCTTGCGTTGCTTTAATTTCATAATTCTTTCTGCTGTCACCGAGTTCCGATGCGTAGTTTTTAAGCTGATATTCTGCAACTGCCACATCATTGGTTTTGGAAATGATATTTGAGTTTTTTTCTGTACACTTTTTAATGTAAGCGGCCAAATCCACACCTTCAAGCGGGGTATATGAATAGGAAAGCTCGAGTTCATATTTCTTAGTCGGTGCTTCGCCCATTGTGGAGTTTAACGACTGGTAAGCCGTATCAATGTCGGTTTGTTTCGAAACAATCTCTGTTTGCTTTTTATTAAAGTCCTTCGTTTGTGATTCAAGCTCAACATTTGTTAAGAGCCCAAGCTTTGCTTTCACCTCTGAAATTTTCAAACTTTTGTCATCAAGAGCCAAAGACTTTTTATAGAGCTCTAGTTCTTTTTCTGCCGAAAGTATAGAATAAAAAAGCTTTGAAGCTGAAAACTCTAATTTTTGCTTCTCAACATCCGTCACTGTTTCGTTTTCTTTCATTTTAAGTGTGATCTGCATATACTGAACAGCAGACCTGATTACTTCCACACTTGTTTGACCATATCGGATGGAGTCATATAAATCCTCTAGGTTCTCTTCATTTTGCTCGGCGGTGTATCCTAGATTTTCTATGGTTGCACTATGTGCAATTGCTTTTTTTGTGGCTGCTGCTACGGTTAATACTTCTGGCTTTGTTTCAGTCGCAACGTCTTTTGCAAAAACTGTAAAACTACTGCACGAAATGATTGCTGCACACAGTAAATATTTTAATTTTTTCATTCGATTTCCTCCTGCTTAAAAACTACGGTTATTTCTGTTCCGAAACCAAGTTCGCTTTTTACAAATACTTTTGCGTTGTGTTGTTTGATAATCCATTCAGCAATGGATAGTCCAAGACCTGTACCAGCAATCTCGCTTGAGCGAGATTTATCCGCACGATAAAACCTTTCAAAAATCTGTGGAATATCTTCCTGTGCGATACCCATGCCATTGTCGCATACACTGATTACACTTGCATTGTTTTCTTCAAACACTTTTAAAGTGAGAGTGGGCATTTCCTGTTTTGTATATTTTAAACTGTTCTCAATAAAAATCCAAAGCATTTGTTTGATTAAGTCGTAGTCACAAAGTACATTGGCATCACTGTCCGCTTCGATAGTTACTAAAACATTTGTTTCCATAACCTCAAGCTCACGTTTTATTTCTTCCGCAACAAACTTTAGTGATACTTGACTTAGCTGTATTTTCGTTTTGTTTTGTTCGCCTCTTGCCAAAAACAAAAGTTTTTTGACAAGCCCTGTCATTCGGTCTGTTTCACTCTTAATCGAATTGATTGATTCTTGCAAAACTTCGGGATTATCTTTTCCCCAACGGTCAATCAAGTTTGCGTAGCCCTGTATAACAGAAATAGGGGTGCGAAGTTCGTGTGACGCATCAGAAATAAATTGGTTTTGCTTAACAAAAGATTTTTCAAGGCGTTCAAGCATATCATTGAAGGTCACTTTCAATTTTCTGATTTCGTCATCAGGGCCATCTATTTGAAGTCTTTTTGTTAAGCCCTCAATGCTAATTCGTTCTGCCGTTTGGCTTATGGTTACCACTGGTTTTAAGAGTCTGCGGTTTACATATCTACCGATTAAAACCGTACAAAGGATTCCAAACATGTTTGCCACTATAAAAATCATGGCGAGCAGTGAGAGGAACTGCCGTTCATGCGAATACTTACGCATGACTTGAACGGAGTAGGTAACTCCGTTAAAACTAACTCGCTCCTGATAAAAAACAAAACGGTCATTAAAGTTTTCGATGGTATCCACCCTTTGAATCGGTTGAGGTTTTTTTCGGGTTGGTTGCCTTGGATTTTCAATTTCAAAAAAATTAGAAAAAGTGGAGGATAGCATAGTCGGATTGCCAGATATTTGTAGGATTGAAATATCAACGTAGTTGTTGCTTCTAAATTTTCGAAGTTCTTCAGAAGTCGGAATCGTTCCTTCTTCTATAACGGCAGTAACGGATTTTGCAATTTCTGCCAGCTCTTTTTTAGAAAGTGCGATGTAGAAAAAATATGCATTCACAAGCATAAAGATACTTGTTACAACACAAATGACTCCAAAGGTAATGCCATACATCAAAGTTATTTTTCCCGTTAAGGACATGTTTTTAAAGAACTTATTCATCTTTTGCAATATAACCAACACCTCTTATGGTATTAATATACTTACAATCAAATCGGTCATCGAGCTTTGCACGTATGTATCGAATGTAAACATCGACAACATTTGTCTCGCCCATGTAGTTATAACCCCAAACATGGTTGATAATTTGGTCACGAGTTAAAACGATATTTTTGTTTTGTACCATGTATAACAATAAATCAAATTCCGTTTTGGTCAGCTCAAGTTCTGTACTATCAACCCTTGCTACTCTTTGCATAGGCTCAAGCACAAGATTTTTGAGCTTGAACTTGCCGTCTGCATTTTCTTCACGTGTGTGATTTTTTTTGAGTGCTACCCGCATTCTCGCAAGAAGTTCTTCAATGGCAAATGGTTTTGTAATGTAGTCATCCGCCCCCGAGTCAAGTCCCGAGACTTTGTCCATCACATCTGCTTTTGCAGTAATCATAATCACAGGAACTTGGGATTCAAGTCTGACTCTGCGTATGAGTTCCATTCCGTTTATTTCGGGTAACATTAAGTCGAGCAAAATCATATCGTAAGAATTTTCTTTAAACATAGTAAGTCCAGCACGTCCGTCGTTTGCTATGTCAACGGAATATCCTTCGTGTTTCAGTTCCAGTTCTATAAACCGTGAAAGTTTGACTTCATCTTCTACGATTAATACTCTCAAAATTATCACCCCTAGATTATTGTGGTTTATTCGTACCGTAACGCTTCGATTGGGTCAAGCTTTGCGGCTCTGTTTGCTGGGTACACACCAAATACAATGCCAATCGCTGTAGAAATTCCAACTGCGATGCAAATGGAAGTGACTGACAAAACAGGTGTAATATTTAAAAACTTTCCAGCTATTATACCACCGCCATATCCCAATAACAACCCAAGGACACCGCCGATGCCTGTTAAGATGACAGCCTCGATTAAAAACTGGAACATAATATCACGGCGTTTTGCACCGATGGATTTTCTGATTCCAATTTCTCTGGTGCGTTCTGTTACAGTAACAAGCATGATATTCATAACGCCGATTCCGCCAACGAGGAGAGAAATTGCGGCAACACTACTAATCAAAGTGGTTACAGTTCCCATGACTTCGTTAATTTGTTCCATCATGTTCATGCTGTTTTGAACATAATATTTTTCAGTGGTGCCATGAAACTGATCAAGCTTTGCTGTAATTTCTTCGGCTACAGCATCTATTTTGTCTGTATCGTTTACCACAACAAAAATATTTGATATCTGTTTGGAACCGAACAATCTTTGGGTAGTTGTAATCGGCATAACCATGCTTTCTGGAAATTGGTCATCGTACATTGCTTGCAAGGCGGCATTTGTATTTTCAATAACGCCAATAACCGTATATTTTTGTGAGCCATTTGAAGTTTTTATTGAGATTTTTTGTCCAACCACACTTGCGTTTACATATCCAAAAACTTTTGTTGCGGTTGTGTCTTGAATGACTACAACTTTGCTGCCCATATCCACATCATTTTCATTTATGTATCGCCCAAACAGAACTGTCGGGCTCATGATGGCACTATAATCACCGTTTACACCAGTAATATCTGCTGTTTTGCTTTCTTTTGGGTTTTCAAGTTTAACAGAGGCAGAATTTGAGCTTACTGCCGAAATATATTTTAGTGCGTCATAATCTTTTAGCAGTTCGTAATCATCGAGGGAGAGGGCATCGTTCCTTGAAATGTTGCGGCTTCGCTGAATCATGACCGTTAACCGACCAACACCCATTTCACTAAATTGGCTGGTAATTTGTGCTTGGCTACCTTGACCAAGTGAAGTAATGACAATGACAGAGCCGATACCAATGATGATGCCAAGCATAGTGAGTAGGGCACGTGTCTTGTTTGCAAACACGTTTTTGACCGCACTTGTAATACTTTCAAATATGTTCATAAGCCACGCTCCCCGCAGTTTTTTGATTTTTAACAAGCTCGTCAGAAACGACTGAACCATCTCGAAAAGTAATAATCCTCTTTGAGTGTTGTGCAATATCTGGTTCATGCGTGACCATGACAATGGTCGCACCTTCTTTGTGCAACGTTTGAAAGATGCCCATAATTTCTTCTCCGGAGCGGCTGTCAAGATTTCCTGTTGGTTCATCTGCTAGGAGGATGCTCGGCGAATTTGATAGTGCACGAGCAATAGCGACACGTTGTCTTTGTCCACCAGAAAGTTCGTTGGGTTTGTGTTTCATTCTGTCTTTTAATCCAACTTTATCCAAGACGTCGATCGCTCTTTGCCGTCTTAGCTTTGAGGAAACCCCAGCATAAACCATTGGTAGCTCCACATTTTCAAGAGCACTTAGCTTTGGCAAGAGATTAAAACTTTGAAACACAAATCCTATTTTCATGTTTCTGATTTCTGCAAGTTTTGAGTCGTTTGCCTTACTGATATTTATGCCGTCCAAAATATATTCACCCGAGGTTGGCTTATCCAAACAACCGATTATATTCATCATGGTCGATTTTCCTGAACCCGATTGACCCATAATGGATACAAACTCGTTACGGTCTACCTGCAGGCATAGCCCCTCCTTGAGAGCGTGTACCTCCAGCTCCCCCTGGGAATAACATTTGCCCATTTTGATTAGCTCTATTAGCATTTCCACGACCTCCATTGGTTTCAGTATTAGAATGTAGCGGCTTACCGTCTTCCATTTCATCGGTAGGGCTTGCAACGATCTTTTGGTTTTCACTTAATCCAGAAATAACTTCAACGTTTAAATCGCTTTGGATACCAAGCTCTACGTCAACACGTTTTAGGTTTCTGCTTTCGTCAATCGTAAAGACGTATTGCTTGCCGGTTTCTTTATCTTTTACAACGGAAGAAACAGGAATATTTAATACAGATGGTTTATCGACTGTCAAAATTTCTAAGTCGAGGTTATAGCCGGGCTTGATATTTTTGTCCACATTTTCGACAGAAATTTCAATCGGCACAACTGTTTCAGAACCACTCACAGCAGACTGACTTGACGCCGAATTTCCGATTGTAATAATTTTACCTTTATAAATCGTATTTGGAATACCATCTGACGTCATGGTAACGGTTTGACCAAGCTCTATATTCGGTGCGTCATATTCTGAAATATTTGCTTTTACAATTAAATCAGAAAAATCTGCAACCTTGATTAAAATTGTGTCGTTCGTAACATTAGAGCCTCTTGACACATTTACTGCGGTAATGGTTCCCTCAAGCGGGCTTATTGTTGATGAAACAAGCTCCGACAATTGCCTTTTTAAATCGGCCAAATTTAATTCGCCGAGCTTCACTTGGTTTTGCTGTTGTTGATATTTGATTTTATCGGACTCTGTTCCAAGAACGATATGGGCATCTTCAAGTTTTTTCTTTGCATATTCCAAATTACTTTCTGCTGTGGCAATGCTGCGTTCGTTGCTTTCTTTTGTACGAAGAATGTCACCCAGAGCTTGCTGTTGTGTGGATAGTTGGTCTTCGGCAGTTTTCTTTGTGTCAAGGCTTTGGTTGTAACTTTCTTCTGTGATGGCACCAACTTCTAAGAGTTCTTTATTGACATCAATTGTTTTTTGTGCATCGTCAATGGCATCTTGATATTTTTGGAGTTGACTTTGTTGGTTGTCAAATTTAATTTGTGTATTAGCCAAAGTAAACTTGCTATCGTCTATTGATTTTTCAGCAGATTCGATATTGCGATTTAGTTCTTGAATGTCATTATCAGTGGGGCCGAGTGTCATTGTCTCTAGGCTCAAATACTGATTGCTCAAAGAAATTTCTGCTTCCTTGATTTTTTTCTCAAGTTCTGATCTTGTTGTTTCAATGTTATAGGTAACAAGTTCTTGATTTTCTTTTACGGTATCGCCGACATCAACTAAAACTTCGAGCACTTTGCTTTCGCCTGTGGAGTACACGGATTGTTCGTCACGTAAATTAACAACACCTGTTGATGTTACATAGCTTTTTAGGTCTGTTTTTAAAACTTCTGCTAGTAAACTTTGATTGGTCTGAGCAAATGCTGTTCGCATGGCTTCACGAGATTTATCAAGAGTATATTTGTTATACGCAAAGTATCCGCCACCGCTTATAACGGCAACAATGGTTATGGCTGCTACAGTCTTTATAATTTTGGCTTTCTTCAATTTATCCAGCTCCTTTTTGTTTTCTAATAAGTGGATTATATCGTTTAAATTTTAAAAAGTAATGAACATAAGATTAAAGTTAAATTAAAATTAAATTTGATAATAAAAAAGTTGGAAAAAACCTCAATCTGTTATATAATGAAAGAAACAAATTTTTGGTTGAAAGACTGGGAGGAAAACAAAATGAATTATGGATTCTTTGACGATGCAAACAAAGAGTATGTTATTACAACGCCAAAAACCCCTTATCCTTGGATAAATTATCTTGGTAATCAGGATTTTTTCGGATTGGTTTCAAATACCGCAGGAGGTTACTGTTTTTACCAAGATGCAAGGCTTCGCAGGTTAACAAGATACCGCTACAATAACGCACCTGTTGATATGGGCGGCAGATATTTTTATGTTTGTGATGGTTCGGAATATTGGTCACCGGGTTACCGCCCTGTAAAAAAAGAACTTTCAAACTATGAATGCCGACATGGCTTGGGTTATACATCCATCACAGGCGAGTACAACGGAGTTTTGGCAAACCAACTCATGTTTATTCCACTGAATCAAAACATGGAAGTTCATTCGATTACACTCAAAAATAAATCGGACATAGTAAAAGAACTGACTTTGTTTTCCTATATAGAGTTTTGTTTGTGGAATGCAAACGACGACATGACAAATTTCCAACGCAACTTTTCTACAGGACAAGTGGAAGTGGAAGGCTCGGCGATTTATCATAAAACTGAATATAGAGAACGCAGAAATCATTATGCGTTTTATTCTGTAAATGCAGAACTAAGCGGTTTTGATACACAACGTGAAAGCTTTTTAGGTTTATACAATGGGCCAGAAGCTCCGCAAGTTGTCGAAAATGTTCAATCAAACAATTCAGAAGCACAGGGTTGGTCACCGATTGCGTCTCATTGCGTAAAAGTGACATTGCAGCCAAACGAAGAGAAAAACTATGTGTTTACACTTGGTTATGTAGAAAACAAAGAAGAAGA
This sequence comes from Eubacteriales bacterium, assembly GCA_031554055.1. GTDB lineage: Bacteria > Bacillota > Clostridia > Lachnospirales > JAVBKL01 > JAVBKL01. The sequence continues at coordinate 43,707 of JAVBKL010000029.1, forward strand.
AAAATGGGAAAAGCCTCATGTCATTAATAAAGACAAAGCAAAGCAAATGATGAGCCTTTTTGATTCAGAAGAGAAAGTTAAATTTGCGATTGATTCTCTTAAAAATTATTGGACTGGCTTATTATCCAAATTCTACCTTGACAGCTCAGAAGATAAATTAAACCGCATGGTCAATATTTGGAATCCATATCAGTGCATGGTTACATTTAATATGTCAAGAAGTGCCTCTTATTTTGAGTCGGGCATTGGTCGTGGCATGGGCTTTAGAGATTCAAACCAAGATTTGCTTGGGTTCGTCCATTTGATTCCAGAACGTGCTCGTCAAAGAATTGTGGATTTGGCTGCGACTCAATTTGAAAACGGTGGTGCTTATCACCAATATCAACCCCTTACAAAAAAAGGAAACCATGAAGTCGGCGGCGGATTTAATGATGATCCGCTTTGGCTAATCCTTGGCGTTTCGGCGTATATTAAAGAAACAGGCGACTATAGCATCTTGGATGAAATGGTTGCATTTAATTGTGATGAGAGCAAAAAAGATACGATGTTTGTCCACTTGGAACGCTCGTTCTATCATGTAGTCAATAACTTGGGGCCACATGGGCTTCCTTTAATCGGACGTGCAGACTGGAACGATTGCCTTAACTTAAATTGTTTTTCAAGTATACCTGATGAGAGTTTTCAAACCTTTGGAAACCCAGACGGCAGAATTGCGGAGTCCTTATTGATTGCAGGCATGTTCGTTGCCATTGGAAAAGAATTTGTTGAGTTATGCAACCGCAGAGACCAAAAAGATATGGCAGACAAAGCAGTAGGTCATATCGAAGACATGAAAAAAGCAATTTATGAACATGGTTGTGATCCAAGTTGGTTCTTGAGAGCTTATGACGCCAATGGAAACAAAGTTGGTTCAAACGAGTGTACAGACGGCAAAATTTTTATTGAGTCACAAGGTTATTGTGTAATGGCGGGACTTGGTGTTGAAAATGGATTTGCTGAAAAAGCGCTAGATTCCGTGAGGGAACATCTTTCAACAGATTATGGAATCATGCTTCAACAACCAGCGTACCAAGAATATCACTTGGAACTCGGAGAAATTTCGTCATATCCTCCAGGATATAAAGAGAATGCCGGAATTTTCTGCCACAACAATCCTTGGGTTATCATTGCAGAAACAGTTCTTGGCAGGGGCGATTTCGCCTTTGAATACTATAAAAAAATTGCTCCCGCTTATGTGGAGGCAACCGAGCTTCATCGTACAGAACCATATGTGTATTCACAAATGATTGCTGGACGTGATGCAGCAAACCATGGCGAAGCGAAAAACTCTTGGCTAACAGGAACAGCAGCATGGAATTTCTTTGCGATTTCGCAATGGATTTTAGGAATTCGCCCAGACTATGATGGATTGACAGTTGATCCTTGTATTCCAAAAGAAGATGACGGATTCACAGTTTACAGGACATTCAGAAACACAAAATATAAAATCGTTGTTAAAAACGAGAACCATGTTTCCAAGGGTGTTAAAAATATTTTGGTTGATGGAAAAGAAATTGAAGGCAAAATATTACCTTTGTTTAGCGATAGCGAGACACATGAAGTAATTGTAAACATGGGTTGAAACTATGATTGAAAGTAACAAGAACAGACTAATTAAAACTGTTACAAAGTTGAAAAACAAAAAATATCGTGATGAGCTTGGGTTATTTGTGCTTGAGGGCGAGAAATTTGTACGTGAGTTGCCCGATGACTGGCATGTGGAAGAGTTCGTTTTTTCGGAAGAATTTTCTAAGAATGTAGATATGGGGTGGTATAAAAATCGTGCGAGTGTAAATGTTGTATCCGACGGAGTTTTTAAAACTTTGTCGGATACGGTAACACCACAGGGCGTGCTTTGTGTTTGCAAACAAAAAAGTGTTACACTTGATTTCATAGAAAATGAGAACGCTTTTATGGTGATTGGGGAATGCATGCGCGACCCTGGTAACTTGGGAACACTCATACGCACCGCTGACGCCGCCAATTGCATTGGAGTTATTCTCTCAAAAGGTTCGGTTGATGTGTATAACCCAAAAGTTTTAAGGGCAACCGCTGGCTCAATTTTTCACTTGCCAATCATTACAGATGTTAACTTATTTGAGCTTATCCCAAAGCTAAAACAATTGAAAATAAACATTGTAGCAGCTCATTTAAAGGGAAGTAAATTGCCGTATGAACTCAATTTAAAAAAGTCCTGTGCCATTTTAATCGGAAACGAAGGCAGTGGCTTGACAGATGAAATTTCAAATCAAGCAACCGAACTTGTAAAAATCCCCATGCCTGGCCAGAGTGAATCGCTCAATGCATCCGTTGCAACAGGTATTTTATTGTACGAAGTAGTAAGACAAAGACTAAATATATCCTAGGAGAATGAAAATGAATACTAATCCAATTGTAACGATAGAACTTGAGAATGGATCATTTATTAAAATCGAACTTTATCCAGAAATTGCACCAAACACAGTGAATAACTTTATTTCGCTTATCAAGAAAAATTTTTATGATGGTCTAATTTTCCACAGAGTTATACCTGGTTTCATGATTCAAGGTGGTTGTCCAGATGGAATCGGCTCGGGTGGCCCTGACTACGGAATCGACGGCGAGTTTTCAAAAAATGGTTTTAAAAATGAATTAATACATGAGGCAGGCGTAATCTCCATGGCACGTGCCAATAACCCAAATTCTGCTGGCTCACAATTCTTTTTGATGCATAAAAAATCTCCGCATCTTGACGGACAATACGCTGGGTTTGGAAAAGTAATTGAGGGCATGGAAGTTGTGAATGAAATTGCTGAATGTGACACGGACTTTAGGGACAGACCTCGTCAACCAAAAGTTATGAAAACTGTGAGTGTTGATACCTATGGCGTTGAGTACCCGGAACCAGAACGCAATAACTCAAGATAATGACAAAATGACATGGTGATAAAATGCAAATTACGCCTTATGTAATCGTATATTTTTTTCTAACATTCTCTCTTCTTTATCTAGCCGTTAAATCCACCATGAAAGAGCTAAAACTCTTTCTTGGTGTTATTTTTGTGTCACTCTTTTTTAGTGCATTTGAAATTTCACTTGTATCGCCCGAACTGAAATTTATTTTTAATCAACTTAAATTTTTAGGCATCGTGTTTATTGCTCCAGCAGGTTTTTTATTTTATTCGAAATTTTTAAATCCCGAAATGGTTGTGAGCAAACCTAAATTAGCGGTTTTCTTATCCATTCCGGTTATAACCATTTTTGTAATAGCCACAAATAATTTTCACCATTTGTTTTTATCCGGATATGAAATTAAGTCAACGCCGTATGTATCCTATGTTCTGTTTTATGAGAAAACTTGGTTTTGGGTTCATTCCCTATATGCTTATATCATTATTGTCTGTGCAGTCACAATACTTATTATTGGTGTTTTTAAAAAGCATAGAATGTATAGAGGGCAAAACTACGCCATGCTGTTTGGTACCTCTGTTACGATATTTTTAAATGTATTAGTCATTTTAAAAGTTATAACCAGCCTTGGAGATATTTCTGTTATGGCGTTTTCATTAACTGGTATTTGCAATTATTGGGCAGTGTATTTGTACAAGCCTACTGGTGTAATCAATATGGCTAGGAGTTTTGCGATTAACAATATTCAAAATCCAATTCTTATTTTTAATAATAAGGACGTTTTACTCGACGCAAACTTTAGTGCTCACAGTGAATTTGATTTAAAAAACTTAACCTATGTAGATATTTTAGAAATCTTTAGCGGTAACAAACAAATTGAATATAAAAATAAAATTTACAATTCTGTAAACGAAAATATGGTTGATGAAAAAGGCGTGAGCGTTGGAAGAGTTGTAGTATTTAATGATATAACTAATATTAAAAAAAGTTTGGATAAACAAGAATACTTGTTGAGTCATGATT
>JAVBKL010000075.1:0-5287 GCA_031554055.1 Eubacteriales bacterium
TCTTGTAGAGTTTGCCCCCTGTAAGTGGTGTTGACGGTTGAGTCTTACGCAATGAGCACTTGTGAAGCGTGTCAGGTCCGGAAGGAAGCAGCACTAAACAAGCAAGTTCATGTGCCGTGAGGGTGCTTGGCTCGAGCTAACTGTAGGGGTACCATCTGGAAGAGAATGTCAACGACAGGTGTACGGACTTTAAAAATCTAAATGATCTCCTCTTGCCATATCTGCAACAAATCCAGCTTCTTCTACTTGTCTTTTTAATTTCTCAAGACCCTCTGCCGCTTCCTCATTCAAAATTTGTTTATTATCATAGAGCATATAATTTTTTCGCACGTCCTGTGGCGAAAGATTGGGCATGACTACATTTCCGCCGCACTTTAAACCCAAAATTCTGCCGTTTGGCGAAATGGTTGATAATGCTGTTGTAGACGGAAGAAGTGCCTTGGGCAACAAAATACGAACCATTGCAATCATGGCGAGCGTGGCTTCAAGCCTTCCCGCTTTTTCATTTCTGAAAACGGTATCCTTATGCGGAATAAATGGGCCAATCCCAACCATTTGGGGATTAAGTTTCTTTAAAAACAATAAATCCTCAGCCAAATCTTCTAATGTCTGGCCTGGCGGGTCAACCAAAAATCCAGCTCCCACTTGAAAACCAAGTTCTTTTAATGTATACAGACAATTCTTTCGCTCCGAAAGTTTTAATTCGCTAGGGTGCAACTTGCTGTATAAATTTTCTTCCGCCGCTTCATGTCGAAGCAAATACCTGTCTGCACCGGCTTCTTTAAATGATTTATACACATCATAACTTTTTTCGCCAAGCGATAATGTCACCGCAACATCTGGAAAATTCTTTTTTAGAGCCAAAATCAATTCGCAAATAATTTCGTCCTCGACTAAATCCTCGCCGCCTTGCAGCACAAACGTCCTAAAACCAAGCGAATACCCAACTTCTGCACAGTGAAGAATTTCTTGTTTGCTCAGTCTGTACCTGTCCACATTTTTATTGCTGCGACGAATCCCACAATAGAAACAATCATTTTTGCAATAATTGCTTACTTCTATAAGTCCACGCAAAAAAACTCTTTTCCCATAATTTTTATCACGAATCGTGCTTGCTGTTTGGATCAGCTCTTCCGATGGGCTATTGATGTGTTGGGAAATAAACGCAACCAACTCTTTTTTGTTCATATCCTGCAAGCCAAAATCTGTGTTCACGCTCACAAACTCACTCCCCTATTTTAGTTCGCTAGTAATTCTGTTAAATCTTTTTTAAGATCATCAATATTTGTGAAAACTATCCCTTTTATGCCGAGCTTCTCTGCCGCATCTGTATTCTTTTTCACATCGTCAATGAACACCGTTTCTTCTGGCACTAAATTGTATTTGCCAAGCAGCAATTCATAAATTCTTGGCTCTGGTTTTAAAACATTTTCATGTGACGAAACAATGATTCCGTCTAAAATTTTAAAAAAGTCATATTTATTTTCAACAAACTCAAATGCCTCCCTGTGAAAGTTTGTGAGAGCAAATACTTTAAACCCTTCTTGCTTCAACTGCTTTAAATATTCCGATGTTTCCGTTTTTTCTACAAGCATCTCAACCCAATCGTCACTAAGCACTTTTTTAATATCATGCTCAAGTTCTGGATTGTTCTTGCAATATAGCTCAACTGCTTGCTCCATTGTATAAGTACCACGGTCAAGCTCTGGCCAAATCTCATTTGCAAAAGTTGCCTCGTAAATTTTCTTCTCATAACTTTCGGAAAACCCAAACTTCTTTAAATATTTAAATGGCTCAAACTCAATTAAAACTTGCCCCAAATCAAAAACTACATTCTTAATCATATGTGCCTCCCATTTTTTCTTTCATTATACCAAACATTTGCAAAAAAAATAAGCCCTTTCCAATAGAAAGAGCCGCCTCAAATTAAATCATTCTTTTTCAACCAGTTTTGAATTTTTTTCGTACTGCACATAATACTCTACAATATCAGAAACCGTCTTTAAATGATTCTCGTTGACCAAGTTAAGTCTTAGACGTTCTATTATTTTCTCAACCAATTTTTTTTCGTTTACTCCTAGCGCTACCGCCTTTTTGGATAATGAATCATTTTTGTCAAAGTCTTTTTCTTTCCCTAAAATTAAAAAATCCATGCTCATGCCAAGTGCATCTGCAATCTGCACCAAGTGCTCAATGCTTGTGCCTCGCTTGCCACGCTCAATCATACCCAGATAAACTTCCGAGATGTTCACGTACTCTAGCATTTGTTCACGGCTCATGCCTTTTTCTTTTCTTCTTGTATAAATCCTCTTTCCAATATCAATATTATATTCAGAAATAGCAACCACATCCTTAGCTTAATTTTAAAATTATCTATTAGATATGATTACTCTTTTGTTTAAAAAAAATACGTAAATATCTACCAGCATAGAATCTTTTTGCTTGCACATAATATTTGTCATAAGGAGGTGATAAAAATGAGCTCAAAAAACAGAAAAGCAGTTCCAGAAGCAATGGCGGCTCTTCAACAGTTTAAGTATGAAGTTGCAAACGAAATCGGCGTACCACTAAAGCAAGGCTACAACGGAGATTTGACATCTTATCAGAACGGCTCTGTCGGAGGCTACATGGTTAAAAAAATGATAGAAGCCCAAGAACGCCAAATGGCTGGAAAAAGCTTATAATATAAATTAATTTATTTTTATATAGAAACCTAAGGGCTGTTGCGAAATTTGCAACAGCCCTTTAAAATTTTTAATTTCATTTACATTTATGCCCTTTTTTGTTAATATTAGCTTTGTTTATAATTTTCTTGATTGGTGGAGTTTGCATGAGCAGTATGGGCGTTACTATCCTTAAAGGTTTAAATAGACTTTTCAAATTACCAAGCCACCCTTTTAATATGCAGAACGACGGCATAAAAACTTATGCGGAATGGCAGTTTGAAAAAGGTTCAGACACAATTAAGTTTTTCCTCGAGAAGTTTACAACAGACGAAATGTTCAAAGACAAAATCGTTTTAGACATTGGCTGCGGTGCCGCTGGCAAAACCCTTTATTACGCAAAATGTGGCGTAACAAAAATTTATGGTCTTGACGTTGTTTCTTCCTATGAAGAACAAGCAACCGATCTTGCTGATATAAAAGGGCTTTCCGATAAATTTGAATACGTCATCGCAGACGGACGAAAACTTCCCTTTGGCGATAACACATTCGATAGCATCATTATGAACGATAGCCTTGAACACGTCGATGACCCAGCAATCGTAATTTCCGAATGCCATCGTGTCCTCAAAAAAGGCGGCGTGCTGTATGCAAACTTTCCGCCCTACTACCACCCCTATGGAGCACATCTTAGCGATGCCATCGGTATGCCTTGGGTTCAAATGTTTTTTAGCGACGAAACCCTGATCGAAACATACAAAGACCTCGTCCGAGACTTGCCCGACGGACAAAACCGCATAAACTTCCGTATTTCTAAAAACAAAAACGGAAAAGAATATTTCTCCTACATCAACCGAATGACCATAAAAAAATTCCACAAAATCATGGTGAAGAGCGGCTATGATATGTCCTACTACAAAGAAATTCCGCTTCGCAGTTTTTTCGCCCCACTCGCAAAACTTCCGATTCTAAAAGAAATATTTGTAAAAATGGTTGTTCTTGTAATAAAAAAATAAAATCTGCACAAACTGCTATGGTACCCTTTTCATTTTAAATCCATTTTAAATTTGGAGGCAGACTTATGGCTAAAGACTCTCAAATCGACAAGAAAGAAGTCCGCAAAGAAAAGTCAAACGGCGGCCCAACAATGGCGAACGATGCCCTTGACGGCGAAAGCCGCAACACAAAGAAACAATCTGGAAACAGAAATATCTAAATACATTAAATTGAAAAAAATCTTGCAAAACGACAGCCCATATGTTATCATATCATAGTGCTTTTAATGGCACTAATGTAATGGGCTGTCGCCAAGCGGTAAGGCAATGGACTCTGACTCCATTATCCGAAGGTTCGAATCCTTCCAGCCTAGTTAAAAGAAGCCTGCAAATTCAACGTTTGTAGGCTTCTTTTTTTTGCCAAAGCTTCAAAATTTATGTTTTCTAATAAGTTTCTAATAAACTTCTAATAAGTAGGCAGTAGGTCTACACATTCAAAGCGTTTGAAATACCGTTAATCATATCTTTTTTGCTTAAAGGGTCAACATGGGTGTAAATGTTCATTGTAGTACCAATATCACCATGCCCAAGCCACATCTGAACACTTTTCATGTTGTAACCAAGATGAAGCAACAATGACGCACACGAATGACGTAGATAATGTAACACAATTCGATACGAAATGAGCAAAAATAATAAGGAATCAGATTGAAACAAACGAAAAAATCAGGCTCTACACCAGAATCCGTGGCTGTAAACTAAGCTTAGTGCAAAAGCACCAAAAGAAACTATAGAGCCTTACTTGCCCTACCTTTTATCGATGAAAATAGTGGACAGTTCTGCCTCGTTTTTATCAAAGTGAGTCTTTAGACAGACAGGGTGATGTGCAGGATTTGTACATTATTTTGTCAGCCACGGATTCTGGTGTAGAGCTATTTTTTGTCAACCACTTTTTTTGATTTAGAGCCAATAAAAAATAGCATTTGCGTAAAAAGGTAAGAATAAAATTGCAATAGAGTTTGTTTTGAGAGCAAACATCCCGTATATTTTTATTTGTAATTTCAATTGGACAATTTTGCGTTAATTTTAAATTTTTCTTGACAAATTAGAGTTGATATGTAAAAATGAAGCTTCTGATACATAAAGGAGGATAACAAATTTGACTAAAATTGATATTAATGAAGAAGTTGTCAAAAGAATTGTACGATGTATTGAAAAAGCTGTTACTGATGATATTCCCCAATATTTACGAGAACATCGCAAGGAGACTAATAATAACATCATTCACCTTAAAGGCGACTTCATTAATGATAATCTACGTCATATGGTTGTTACTGAAGGTATAGATATGATACCCTTTAAGCGCTACTCTTGGCATGGTCGACTTGTTGCCGATAGACACAATAAAGTAACCTATTCAATTACTACACAGGAGAATTTAAATAGCATCCCTAGAAAGAAAAGTCGTACAAATCCACATTTTCTGCAATCAGTCCTTGGTGTTGAGAATAGAGATTTTGAAAGCCCATTAGAACAATTGTCACTTTTTCCAGTAGAAGCATTTGAATATGAACTTTTATTTGACGATTACAACAAGATTATTGCAGGATTGATTAATCCAACTGAGGG
>JAVBKL010000222.1:0-3200 GCA_031554055.1 Eubacteriales bacterium
AATAAAGTTTTTACCCTTTTCGGCAGAAATATCCATCTGCATGTTCATTATTTCTTTGCGACGTTTCTCTTTTTCTGGCTTACGCAAATGGTTCTTCATTTTAAACGCAGGAGTACCATCCTCTTTTGAGTAAGAGAACACACCAAGTCTGTCAAATTTCACTTCTTGGATAAAAGATTTTAGTTCTTCAAATTCCTCGGTGGTTTCGCCGGGAAACCCGACAATAATGCTTGTGCGAATCACTATATCTGGCATTTTATCTCTAAGTTTTTTGACTGTATGAAGAATGTTTGCTGAACTGCTGCGGCGTCCCATTCTCTTTAAAACGGAATCACTTCCGTGTTGCACAGGCATATCCAAGTAATGACAAACTTTAGGGTTTGTCGCCATTTCTTCGATGATTGAGTCTGTCAAATGTTCTGGATAACAGTACATCACTCGAATCCATTTTAAATCTTCAATTTGCGAAAGCCTACGCATAAGCTCGGGTAGCTGTGGTGCATTTTCAAAATCAGTTCCGTAAAGCGAGGTGTCCTGTGCAACCAAAATCAGTTCTTTTACACCTTTGCCAACGAGGATTTCAGCTTCTTTAATCAAGCTGTCAAAACTTCTGCTTCTATATTTGCCACGAATGGAGGGAATGGTGCAGTAGGTGCAGCAATTGTCACAGCCCTCGGCTATTTTTAAGTAGGCAAAATGCTGAGGCGTTGCTGGAATCCGCATTAAAAATTTATCTTCGTCAATCTCTTTTGAGTCGGACATAAGCACAATTTTTTCGCCTTCGGAAGAGTTTTTAAGAACATTTGCAATCTCCTCAAAATCTCTGGGAGATACAACTGCATCAACTTCGGGAAGCTCTGTAAAAATCTGCTCACGGTACCTCGCCGCCATACAGCCAGCAACAACAAGAGTTTTTAAGTTTCCTGTTTTTTTATACTCCGAAAGTTTTAAAATAGTTTGAACGCCTTCGTTTGTTGCATCCGAAATAAATCCGCAAGTGTTAATGATGCCAACGTCGGCTTCTTCTTCAACAAAAGTGATTTCATGCCCTGCTTCTTTTAAAATACCTAACATTATCTCGCTGTCGACCAAATTTTTATCACAGCCCAGCGATACAAAAAAAACTTTCAAATCAAAACCTCCAAACTATATTTTTCCATACTTATTCTAACATCTAATAATGCCCAAGTCAAAGAAAATAGATAAATTACAAAAGAACTTGACGTTATGACTTTTCAGTCATATAATATGACTAACGAGTCATTGTACGAAATAGGAGTTGATTTTATGCCAAGCAAAACTTTTTTAAGGCTTGATCCAAGCAAGCAAGAGCGGGTCATGCGATGTGCCATTTCAGAATTTCATGAGAGGGGATTTGATAAAGCCAACATCGGAACGGTTGCGGAAAATGCGGAAGTCGCCAAAGGAAGCATCTATCAATATTTTGAAAACAAAAAAGAATTGTTTCAGTACAGCATCGAGTGGACGCTTAATTTTTTTATGACGGACATTGATTCGAAAACGCCTGTGAAAAACATGGACATTTATGAATATTTTTTAAGTGGGGGACGAGAACGAGCAGAAGTTTTACAGAAGGAGCCGTTGCTCGTTGCTTTTTCGATGGACGTTTTTTATGGCAAGTTTGCGGAAATAGGAACCGATGCGTATGCGTTCATGTGGGAAATCAGCGACAAATATATTATTGATTTAATCAAAACGAGCCAGCAAAGGGGAACGGTTCGAACGGACATAGAAATGGAACTTCTGCTTTTGTTTTTTAAGGGCGTGTCGGCAGAATTTGAGAAACATATTTTTTCAAAGCTAGTCAAGGACGGCACAACTCTTGTGTGCGACAAGGAATTTGAAGATGTATTTGAGGAAACACAAAGGATTCTTGTGCAAATGGTTGCTTTATTAAAATCGGGAATGGGGATGGGCGAATGTTAATCGAGATAAAAAATCTGCAAAAGGGCTACAAGGTGGGAACAAAGGAACGACTTGTTCTAAAGAATTTAAATTTGGAAATTGAAGAGTCAAGCATCAACGTAATTCTTGGGCCATCGGGCAGTGGAAAATCCACTTTGTTAAATATCATCGGTGGGGTTGACCGTGCAGACAGTGGAACCGTCACCGTAAACGGAACCGACATTTGTATATTTTCAGATGCAAAGCTCACGGAGTACCGAAGAAATACCGTTGGGTTTGTGTTTCAGTTTTACAACCTCGTGCCTAATTTAACCGTGAAAGAAAATATCGAAGTAGTCGCCAACATCAGCAAGAACCCGATTGATTGTGACGAAGTTTTAAAAGCGGTGGATATGCTCGCCTTTAAAAAGAGTTTTCCACATGAAATTTCTGGCGGTGAACAACAACGGGTGAGTATTGCCAGAGCGATTGTAAAAAATCCAACTCTTTTGTTATGCGATGAGCCGACAGGAGCACTTGACTTTGAAACTTCAAAAACCGTGTTAAAGCTTTTGCAAGAGGTGAACCAAAAGTTTAAAACCACCATCATCATGATTACGCACAACGAAGCAATTTCTGCCATGGCAAATCGAGTGTTCAAGCTTAGAAGCGGAGAAATCATTGATAGTTATGTCAATCGTGAAACGCTGCCAGCCGAAAGGATTGAGTGGTAATGTTAAAAAAAATACTGCGAACCATAATGGCGAACAAGGTTCAGTACATCGGTGCTTTTTTCTTGGTTTTTCTGTCGAGCATGATGTTTGTGATGATGAATTACGTTTCTGAAAACCTGGGCGAGACGTATCAAAAATTCATTACAAACAACAAGCAGTCTGATGCAGAAATTTACACGGATAAAAAGATTGACAATGCAAAGCTTGCATCGGATTTTAATATTGTTTTACAAGAGAGTGGGGTTGCGGACTGCAAAATTACCGATACACAAAAAGTTCGAGTGTTTAAAACAAACGAGCAACTGAACACACCCCACGTGGTTTCGGGAAATTTGCCAATAAGCGGCGAGATTGTGATTGACCCGACTTTTGCAAAAACAAATGACTACAAAATTGGTGACACATTAAATTTAGATAATAAAGAATTTAAAATTTCTGGGTTTGTGATGTTGCCAAATTATATTTACATCATACCGTCCAAAGAAGAACTGATGAACGATTTTCATAAATTTGGAATCGGTGTGGTAAGCGAGCAAGATTTCGAAACGCTTTCAACAAAAC
>JAVBKL010000140.1:0-9365 GCA_031554055.1 Eubacteriales bacterium
GGAGTAAACAAGCTTACTGTCCACGTAAACAGAAATGTTCTGTGCCATTGTGTCTATACACAATACAGAGTCTCGATCAATCAACGATGGAAGTATATTCTTAAGTGTTACGGTTTGCAGGTCACCCAACTTAAAAGGCAACCCCGTTTCAATTATTTCTCCATTTTTTTCATACGACCAATTTTGATTTAGCCAAATAGTTTGTTCGCTGTCAATTTTTATGTTATCGAGCACGAAATTTGCTAAAATATATAGAGCAAATAAGACTACCGATAAGATGGATAGGGACAGCAAAATCTCTATACAATTCCTCTTTACATTCTGTTTTATGCTGTTAAAATTATTCATGCGGGTTCCCTCTATAAAAAAAATGTGTGCAATTTTAGGTTTACATAAAAGCATGTTTTTTCGAAATCAACACACAAAATTCTTTGCTCCAACTGCCAGAACAATTATAACACAATTCTTTGGGTATAATCAATATATATTGCTCTAATTTAGAGCAAATATTGGAGGCGGACAGAGTGGAGCAGAAAATAAGGCAAAGCAGGCTTATTGGTGAAAACATTAAGAACGTGAGAATGTCAAACGAAATGACGCAAGAGCAATTGGCAACCAAACTGCAATTGATTGGCTGTGATATTTCAAGGGGAACCTTGGCAAAAATAGAAGCGGGCATACGACATTTGTCTGCCGATGAACTTAGGTATTTCAAAAAGGCATTAGAGGTTAGCTACGATGATTTTTTTGAGGAAAACAAATAAAAAAAGCGTATGCGGCTTTTTTAGCTACATACGCTTTAAACATTTTTACTTAAGTTGATCTTCTGTGTAATAGCCGCTGTCGATAAGAAGCGCTTTGTAGTTCGATGCATCAACAGGAACTGGATCGCAAAGGTATGAAGGAACAACTTTCACGCCGTTGTCATATGTTTTTGTATCGTTTACTTCTGGCTCAGAACCAGAAAGAACTGCGTCAACCATTTGAGCACATTTGTCTGCGAGAACTCTTGTGTCTTTAAAGATTGTAGAATATTGCTCGCCTGCAATGATTGATTTAACAGAAGCAACTTCTGCGTCTTGTCCTGATACAAAAGGAAGTGGCTTGTCAGCAGAACCGTAACCTACTGCTTTAACAGCTGCTAAAACGCCAATTGAAATTCCATCATATGGAGAAAGAATTGCGTCAACTCTATCGTTTGCATAGTAAGCTGTTAAAATGTTTTCCATACGAGCTTGAGCTGTTGCTCCGTCCCATCTAAGTGTTGCAACTTTTTCCATTCCCATTTGACCACTCTTAACAACCAATTTGCCGCTGTCAATAAATGGTTGAAGAACGCTCATTGCACCATCATAGAAGAAATAAGCATTGTTATCATCAGCAGAACCGCCGAATAATTCGATGTTGAAAGGTCCTTTTCCTGCGTCTAATCCAAGGCCTTTAACAAGTGTAGTTGCTTGTTGAACGCCAACTTTGAAATTGTCAAATGTTGCATAATAAGTAATGGAATCTGAGTTTCTGATCAATCTGTCATAAACAACAACTTTAACGTCGTTGTCTTTTGCTTTTTGGAGAACATCTGTTAATGCCTCGCCATCAATAGAAGCGATAACCAAAACATTACAGCCTTTTGTAATCATTGTCTCAAGTTGGTTAATTTGTTGTGGAATATCATCCTCAGCGTATTGAAGGTCAACTTCATAACCTTTTGCTTCGAGAACTTTCTTCATGTTGTCACCGTCTTGAATCCAACGTTGTGAAGATTGTGTTGGCATCGCAACGCCTACTTTTTTGCCTTTTGCTTCTGCTGGAGCAGGCGCAGGAGCTTCTGCCGCTGGTGCTGCAACTGCTGGTGCTGCTGGAGCCTCAGGTGTTGATTGAGCTGGCGCTGGACTACAAGCTACCATAGAAACTGACATAACTGCCGCTGCAAGTAATGCAACAAATTTCTTCATTTAAAATCCCCCTTAATGTTATGCACTTATTCGTGCTGATAATATAATATTATAGAAATCTATAATATACAATAAGAAAATAAATACAAGTTCAAACAATTCGAAAAAAGTCGGTATGATGTACAACTATTTATTCGAAGCCTTTGATTTTGAATACACGTCAAAGGTTACCGCAGCCAAAAGAACTGCACCTTTTACAACTTGTTGCCAGTCAACCGAAACGCCCATGATGGACATACCGTTATTCAAAACACCCATAACGAGACCACCAACGATGGCACCGATGATTGTACCGATACCGCCGGCTGCCGACGCACCACCTATGTAACAAGCCGCAATCGCATCAAGCTCAAAGCCCGAGCCTGCCTTTGGTGTTGCCGCATTTAAACGAGCCGCAACGACGATACCCGCAAGACCTGCAAGCATACCCATGTTTGTATAAACCAAGAACATAACCTTGCTTGTTTTGATACCTGAGAGCTTAGCCGCTTTTGCATTTCCACCGAGCGCATACACGTGACGACCAATCACTGTTTTGTTTGCAATAAATGTATAGATGGTAACAAGAGCCACAACGATAACCAAAACCGCTGGGATACCTCTGTAAAGAGCAAGTTCAATAGTAAAGAAGTTGATGATTGCAGTTACCAAAAGAAATTTTACAGCAAGAACTGGTGTTGAGTCAACTTCAAATCCGTATTTCCTTTTGTTTTTCCTTGAATTTAATTCAAAGAGCAAGTAAATGACTGATGCCAAGATACCGACTGCCAAAGCGAAAAGATTAAGCGTGTATGCTTGACCCGCTATCATCAACTCAATTTTTGCATTTTGTGCAAGAAATCCTTGGGCACTGTATTGAAAGCCCTTTGGATATTGTGAAATTGTTTTGCCTTGCAAAAGTGCCATCGTAAGTCCACGATACATTAACATACCCGCGAGAGTTACGATAAACGCCGGAATCTTTACATAAGCGATAAACCAACCTTGCATCGCACCAGCAAGAGCACCGATTGCCAAGCAAACCAATAAGCCAAGCCAAAACGGCATTCCCATGTTTACGATAAAGATACCCGATATGGCACCGACAAACGCAACGACAGAACCAACGGAGAGGTCAACGTTTCCTGTTACGATACAGAACAGCATACCAACCGCAAGAATGAGTACATACGCATTCTGTGAAACGAGGTTTGAGATATTCATAGGCATAAGAAGCGTGCCCTTTGTTAAAATTTGGAAAAACAACATTAATGCAAACAGGGCGATAATCATACCGTACTGCCTCATGTTTCCACCAAAAGCTTTTTTAATCACATCCATTACGATTACCCTCCTATTTGGTTTGCAAGATGCATTTCATGATACTTTCTGGGCTAACTTCTTCTTTTCCAAGCTCGCCAACCATTTTTCCTTCGTTGACAACATACACACGATCACTCATGCCAAGAAGTTCAGGCAGCTCAGAAGAAATCATGATGATTGATTTTCCCTGTGCAACAAGCTCGTTGATAACTTGGTAAATCTCGTATTTTGCACCAACGTCAATGCCCCGAGTCGGCTCGTCAAGAATCAAAATATCTGGCTCCGCCATAATCCATTTGCTGATTACCACTTTTTGTTGGTTGCCGCCACTTAAATTTCCTGTAAGCTGCGAAATGCTTGAAGACTTGATGTTTAATTTTTTTCTGTAGCTCTCAGCTTCACGAATTTCTTTGTTGGAGTCGATGACCGCATTCTTTGTTAATTTTTTTAGGTTTGGCAACGAAATATTGGCACGGATGTCGTTAATGAGAACAAGGCCGTAGGTTTTTCTGTCCTCCGACACATAGGCAACTCCATTTTCAACGGCATCGGATACAGAATTAAAATATACTTGCTTGCCGTCCTTATAAATCTCACCAGAGATTTTTGTGCCGTACGATTTTCCGAATAAACTCATGGCAATTTCTGTACGCCCTGCACCCATTAACCCTGCAAAGCCAAGCACTTCGCCACGACGCAAGTTAAAGTTTACATTTTTAATAATTTGGCGGCTTTCGTTGTTCGGATCAAACACGCACCAGTTTTTCACTTCAAAGCAGACTTCGCCAATCTGTGTGTTGCGTTTTGGGAAACGATCCTCAAGCTCACGTCCAATCATTCCCTTGATGATTCTGTCCTCGGTAATCTCGTCCTGTTCTTTGCCCAGTGTTTCAATTGTTTTTCCGTCACGAATAATGGTGATGGAATTACAGACTCTTGTAATCTCGCTAAGCTTATGAGAAATCATAATGAGCGTAATTCCGTGTCTTTGTAAATCCAACATCAATTCCAGAAGCTTACTGCTTTCTTCCTCGTTGAGTGCCGCTGTTGGCTCATCTAAAATCAGAATCTTTACATTTTTTGCAAGTGCCTTGGCAATTTCTACAAGCTGTTGCTTGCCAACACCGATGTTTGTAACCAACGTGTTTGGGTTTTCTTTTAGCCCAACTTTGTCCATCAGTTCTTTCGCTTTTGAGCTTGTTTTATGCCAGTCAATAATGCCGCCAGTCGAACGCTCATTTCCCAGGAAAATATTTTCTGCAATGGACAAATACGGAGAGAGTGCAAGTTCTTGGTGAATGATTGCAATGCCCACGTCTTCGCTATCTGTTATGGTTTTAAAGTGGCAAGTTTTGCCCTCATAAATAATATCGCCTTCGTAACTGCCATACGGATAAACGGCACTAAGTATGTTCATCAGTGTCGATTTTCCAGCTCCGTTCTCGCCGCAAATCGCATGGATTTCGTTCCGCATAACCTTAAACTGCACGTTTGACAATGCTTTAACGCCAGAGAACTCTTTGGTTATGTTTGACATTTCAAGTATAACGTCTGACACACGAATACCCCTTTTCGTTTTTCGCTTTTATTCCAAGCTTTTATTGACCATAATAAGCATTTTTTCCGTGCTTACGCAAAAAGTGTTTATCAAGAAGATTTTGGTCCATCGGTTTCAGTGACTCGTTTACAATTCTTGCATAAATTAACATTCTAGAAACTTCTTCCATGACCACTGCATTATGTACCGCATCCACTGCGTCTTTTCCCCATGAGAATGGCCCGTGACTTTTTACCAACACGCCAGGAACATACGCTGGATTTAAATCCTTAAATGTTTCAATGATGACGTTGCCTGTTTCAAGTTCATAGTCACCCTTGATTTCTGCCTCTGTCATGTCACGAGTCAGCGGAATTTCGCCATAAAAATAATCGGCGTGCGTTGTGCCAAGTGGCATAATGGGAACGCCTGCTTGAGCCAGTGCTGTGGCATGTGTGGAATGTGTATGCACCACACCGCCAATTGTTTCAAATGCATTATAGAGCGCCAGATGCGTTTTTGCATCGGACGATGGCTTGTATTTTCCCTCTACTACCTTGCCACAAAGATCCATAACCACCATATCATCGGGTGTGAGCTTCTCATAAGCCACGCCGCTTGGCTTGATAACAAAAAGCCCTTTTTCTCGGTCTATCCCACTTACATTGCCCCAAGTGAAAACCACAAGCCCATGTATTGGCAAGTCAAGGTTTGCCAAATAAACAGCTTCTTTCAATTGTTCTAACATGCTTTCTCCCCTTTTACGCTAACATTAAAACGTATCTCTCAACACAATTTCATGTGGAATAATAATTCGAACTTGCTTTTTTAATGTGTTACTCATTTGAGAATTTTTACTGTAGCCGAGTTTTGTATTGTTAATCAACAAATTGGCAGCGACCCCACCCATAAAATCCGTATGTATTTTTACAGTCGAAAGACTTGGTGTTGCATACTTAGCCGCAGAAATATCGTTACAGCTAATAATTTTCATATCTTCAGGAACATTTAGCTCTAAGTCCCTAAGTGCTCTTATCGCACCAATGGCAAGCGTATCGCTTGCAACAAAAACGCAAGTCGGAAGTTCGCCTTGACCATTTAAAATGCTCTTCATCATAGCGTATCCGCTATCATAACTAAACTTATCAATTCTGACAAATTTTTCATTATAAAGCCCAAGCTGTTTCGTGTGCTCAATAAAAGCGATTTCACGTTCGTCCACCAAAATCTGATCACAGCCGACTCTTTGCTCTCGCCCGCCTATAAATCCAATTTTTCTGTGCCCTCGCTCAACAATTAAGTCAATGACATCATGCGTCAATTGTTTGAAATCCACAATCACACTTCCAAATTCGAACTTTTTTGAGAAGTCGTGAATCAAAATAATTTGTTTAGTAAATTTTGAAAAGTTGTCTAAGCATTCGCTTGAGAATTTACCAAGCACAATGATGCCTTGGTACGCCTTTGGGTTTTGCAAAAAGCTGTGTCCACTTGCATGATTAAAAAACTTATCAAGCTCATATCCGTTTTTTTTGCACTCTTTTTCTATTCCTAATCGAATCGATAAAAAGAAAGGGTCGTTAAGCTCTTCGTTTTCATCATACCAATGCACCAGTGCAAAATGGTTCTGATTGGTGTCTCCTCTCGTCGGTTTACTATAGGAAAGCTTTTGTGCCGCTTCAAAAATTCGCTTTTTTGTTTCTATGGATACTTTGATGGTGGGGTCTGCGTTTAAAACCCTTGAGACTGTGCTAGCTGAAATATTTGCAAGCTTCGCAATATCACGAATTGTTGCCATAGGATTCACCTCATCAATGGCAATATTTTAGCATAGCACAGCAAACGTGTCAATTATTTTAGTGAAACATTTTGTTTAGTAAACAATTTCTTTGCGATTTATTGCCCATTATTGTTAAAATACTGGATTGCAATTGCTTTTTTTGGTATACTTAAATACAAATATCACACGGAGAGTTGTTTCATAGGTTTTTTTTTGCAAAAAGTAGCAGTTCGAATTAAAATATGTTATAATTCGGTTGACTATGTGACTATGTATTTAAACAGGAGGATTGATTTCATGGGGGAACAAAACGCAACGCAAGAACAAGGCACGGTTAATCCTGACCAACTTGTTTTGGCAGATGTGAGAATGGCAAATAAACGTCTTGAAGGATATATTACTTTACAGCCTGTTGCAGCAGGAAACCGTTTGACTGTACAGTATCTATTAGAAGTACTCGCAAAATTTAAAGTTACTGTCGGTATTGATAAAAATGCTTTACAAACACTTGTGCAAAACCCAGTTTATAAAGATGCTGTTTTGGTTGCACGTGGTGTGGATTCCACGCCCGACACAAACGCATCTCTCAAATATCATTTTCAATTGCAGCGTGACATTTCGCCAAAGGTTAAAGAGGACGGTACTGTTGACTTTAAAGATTTGGGTATTGTGCAGCTTGTTAAGAAAGATGATTTGCTTGTTGAAAAAATCCCAAGAGTTCCAGGAAAACCCGGCGTTGATGTATGCGGTATCGCAATCCCTCCACGCACAGGTAAAGACCTTTTTATTCCAGCCGGCAGAAATGTAAGGCTTACAACTGATAAACTTCAGCTTTATGCGGCGGCAGACGGACAAGTCGTTTATGTAAATGACCGTGTAAGCGTGTTCAATACATTTACCGTTGACGGCGATGTTTCGCTTGCTACAGGCAACATCGACTTCACAGGCAATGTCCTCGTAAAAGGAAATATTCAGTCTGGCTACACCGTGAACGCCACAGGAAATATCCAAGTAAAAGGCGTTGTTGAATCGGCTTCGGTTACCGCCGGTGGCGACATTATCATTGGCGATGGATTTACTGGCGGTGCAACAGGTGAGCTTCGAGCTGGTGGCAGCATCACAACCAAATTTATCCAAGGCGGCAAAGTAACTTGCACGGGAAATCTCGAAACCACCTATATTTATAATGCAACCATTCGATGTGGAGATACCATCAACGTAATCACAAAGGGCCTTGTCGTCGGCGGACACATCATCGCTCGCACCAGAATTAACGCCGGTATGCTTGGTAACGACAACGGTACCGCAACCATCGTTGAAGTCGGAAGCGATCCCGATGCCCTCAAACGATACTACGAAATTCCAACAGAAGTTGAAAACTGCAACAAAAACATAAAAGCAATTGAATCCGCTGTGGATTTACTTGGGCAGCTTAAAGCACTTGGGCGTTTGACACCAGACAAAGAAGAGCAACTCGTAAAATCTCAAACCATGCTTACACAACTAAACGAGACGCTTGTCATGTTGGGTACGGAACTGGATCTCATTAACGAAAAAGTGGCAAACTTTGGTAAAGGCTACTTGGCAGTACGTCATACAGCGTTCCCTGGCGTAAAAATAATCATGGGGCAAGAGCAAATGCTTCTTAAATCGAAATACCAGTTTACTTTATTCTCCCGAAATGAAGGCAGAATTACTGCTGGGCTTTTATAGAATGAACGAGGGCAGCTTTGCTATTTTTTAGCAAGACTGCCCCTTTTTTATTTACTGCATATGCTCAAAGCTTGCCACCTTACAATGCTTCACAAATATTTTTGTACCATACTCAAACAGTTCGAATTTTGCTGTGCAGTTTGGCATTTCTTGCACTTCACGCTCCATTAAGCCATCTTTGGGGGCTTTGAGTTTGTACTTGGTGTTTGGCTGAATATGCACCACGATTTTTGTTTTTCCGTTTGAAATTGCAATTTTATTTTCACTGAGTTCGAGCAATTTGCAGCCGTTATACGTCGCCAGTCTATATTCTTTTCCTTTATAATAAGCAACGGCGATGATGCCTGTAAAACTTGCTCCGTATAGCGGAATCCGTGCGACAGAAATTGTGAACGCTTGCTGTTTCACGTAGTTTGAGTACTGCACCCATGTGTATGTCTCTGGGAACGAGCTGCCCCAATCTTTTTCAATGTAACCAGTGCCGCCCGAAAAAGAAAATAATTTTCCGTCGAGGGTAACAAAGCCATTTAAGCTATGGAACAAACTAATTATGCCGTGGTTGCATTCCATGTTTTTAATCAGGGCAAACGGCCCCATCATATCGTATTTGATTTTTTTGAAATTGCCGTACTCGATTTTGCCGCTTAAACTGATTTCTCGGGATTTTAAGTTAAAGTCCGCATAGTCCGTACAAAAAACATTTTTCCCGATTCGAATAAAGAGTTCATTTTTTTTAATTTCGTAGTCGGTGCCAAAATTAATCACACATGATTTCTCGTTCGTGAGCACCTGAATAAATGCATTT
Source organism: Eubacteriales bacterium (assembly GCA_031554055.1). Classification (GTDB taxonomy): domain Bacteria; phylum Bacillota; class Clostridia; order Lachnospirales; family JAVBKL01; genus JAVBKL01. Next base: position 9,093 of record JAVBKL010000140.1, read on the forward strand.
CGGTTGCCGTACTCGTCCATGTGCACGCCGGGGATTAAGCAAATTGTCCGTCCATTGTGTTGGTGCTTAAAATACCAGCCCTCAAAGAATTTCTTCGTCGTTTTGTTGAAGTGATAGTTTTTCATATGCAAGCCCTTTCTGTGCTGGATTATTGAGCACTCTTCCTAAAAAATCAAATCTTGAGCCATGACATTTGCATTCCCAAGTCAGTTCCTCACTGTTCCAAGAAAGAGAACAGCCCAAATGAGAGCATTTTGTTTTAATGGCGTGAAA
>JAVBKL010000055.1:0-5409 GCA_031554055.1 Eubacteriales bacterium
GACTAATTGGTGGTGCAAAAATTACAAACGCCACTCTTGATGCGGCTCGTGAAATGAAAGAGCTTGCTTTACAACTTAAAATCCAGAAAGAGGAATGAGAACATGGGAATACTTGTAACAGGTGGAGCGGGTTATATAGGAAGCCACACTTGCGTTGAATTGCTAAATCAAGGGTATGAAGTGATTGTCTTGGATAATTTTTACAACTCAAAGCCAGAATCATTAAATAGAATAAAACAAATTTCAGGCAAGAGTTTTAAGTTTTACGAGGGCGATATTTTAGACAGAGAGTTGCTAAAAAAAATATTTGCAGATGAGAAAGTTGATTCCGTTATCCATTTTGCTGGACTCAAAGCGGTTGGAGAGTCGGTTCGTATACCACTCAAATATTATCACAACAATATAACGGGCACGCTTATTTTACTCGAATGTATGCTTGAGGCGAATGTAAAAAACTTGGTGTTTAGTTCATCAGCAACCGTATATGGATATAAAAATCCTGCTCCGTATTTTGAGGAAATGGAAATCGGTAACTGCACCAATCCATATGGACAAACAAAGTTTATGATTGAGCAAATTTTAAAAGATTTATGTAACGCAAATCCAGATTTTAATATGACTATTCTAAGGTATTTTAATCCGATTGGTGCTCACGTGAGTGGATTGATTGGTGAAGATCCTAGCGGAATACCAAATAATTTAATGCCGTTTATCACGCAAGTTGCTGTCGGTAAACTGAAAAAACTTAACATATATGGAAATGACTATGATACGCCAGACGGCACTGGGCTAAGGGACTATATCCACGTGGTGGATTTAGGCCGAGGACATTTATGTGCTCTCAAAAATTTAAGCGGCTATAAAGTATACAATCTGGGCACAGGAAAAGGAACAAGCGTACTCGAACTTGTGTCTGCACTTGAAAAAGTTAGCGGCAAAAATATTCCCTATGAGTTAGTGACAAGACGTGAAGGTGACATTGCAAGTTGTTATGCAAATGTGGACAAAGCACGAAAAGAATTAGGCTTTGAGGCCGAGTTTGACATAGAAAGAATGTGCGAAGATAGCTGGCGTTGGCAAAGTGAAAATCCAAATGGAATGTGAAATAATAGAATTTTTGAGGGATAGATATGAAGAAAAAAGAGAATTTGATTCTGTTGACCAAGGAAGAAAAAAGTAAGGCGGTTGAAAAACTTAAATCTTACTTAGAAGAGAATTTTGATTTAGAAGTTGGGAACCTACAAGCTGATATATTTCTTGATTACATAACAACCCATATGGGTGTGGCGTACTACAACCGTGGGGTTGCAGACTCAATGTCTTTTGTGAGTGAAAAAGTGGAAGATATGTACCTGATTATGAAAGATGCGAAAGAGTAGTGGGTTTTTGAAAATGAGGGGTAGTATGCGGAAGAAAATTGCGATTATTGGTGGAGGAGCATCTGGAATGTTTGCGGCAATATCTGCGGCTTATGAACTGGGTGCTGGCAATGAAATTGTAATTTTTGAAAAGAATACAAGACTAGGTAAAAAGCTTCTAGCCACAGGCAATGGCCGTTGCAATTTAACAAATATGAACTGCGATGTTTCAAATTTCCATGGTTCGAATGTTGCGTTTTCTAAATATGCACTGGAGCGTTTTCCTCCGACAAAAACGATTGAGTTTTTTCAAAAAATTGGGTTACATAGTAAAGTGACACATGGGGGACGAGTTTATCCCTATTGCGAACAAGCGTCGGCAGTTCTTGATATTTTGCGTTTAGAAATTGAACGATTGAAGATTCAAGTTAGTGACGCAACAGAAATCGTTTGGGTGGATAAAAAGATGGATTGCTTTTCAGTTCATTCGGATAATGGAGCCTGTGGCGAATTTGGTTGTGTCATTGTGGCAACAGGCGGCAATGCATCACCGTCTTCTGGTTCAAATGGGAAAGGCTATGAAATTCTAAAAGGGTTTGGTCACACAGTAATCAAACCATATCCAGCACTGACCCAACTAAAAACAGATACAAAACTTGCTGCTGGAATGCAAGGCGTTAGAATGAATGCGAACATCTGCGTCTTAAACAAGAAAAATATGATTGCGAGAAGCAGTGGGGAAATTCAGTTTGCTGCATATGGCCTAACAGGGTCTGCAATTATGGATATTTCTGCAAAAGCGTTAAGTGTTAGGGACTCCATTGTTATCTTAGACTTGATGCCAGAACATAGTACAGGTGAATTAATTGAAATTCTTAACATTCGCAAGAAGCAACTTTCAGGTTTGGCTTGCGAAAATTTCTTAGTCGGCATCTTAAATAAAAAAGTCGGGCAAGTCATACTTAAACATATAGGAATTGAGAAACTTTCGCTTTATGTTAACGAAATGAATGAATTACAAATTTCACGTATCGCAGAAGCAATCAAGGGATTAAAGTTTTCTGTATTGGGTCACAACGGCTGGGAAAATGCACAGACGACAGCTGGTGGAGCTAACACAAATGAATTTTATTTTGACTCGATGGAGTCCAAGCTCAAAAAAGGATTGTTTGCAACCGGTGAAGTGTTAGATATATATGGCGACTGTGGTGGCTATAATTTGCAGTGGGCATGGTCAACAGGTTACTTGGCTGGAAAAAAAGCGGCGGCAATATTTTGAAAGAGAGCGTGTTATGTTAAGAATAAGCAATATAAAGCTTAAACCAGAGCAAAATGGCGAAGAGCTTAAAAAAAGAGTTTATAAAATGCTAAAAATTTCTGAATGTGAAGTTCATGAATTTATAATATGCAAAAAATCAATTGACGCAAGAGAAAAGCCGAATATCAAAATGATTTATTCTGTTGATATATCTTTAAAAAAGAAATCTGATGAAAAAAAATATGCAACTATAAAAGATGTTGCGTTAATAGAGCCGTTTGTCTATTCGGTTTCAATAAAAAAACAAGGCGAGTTCAGACCTGTCATTATCGGTTCGGGGCCTTCTGGGTTATTTGCCGCACTCATATTAGCGGAGGCAAATCTGCGTCCAATTGTAATCGAACGTGGTAAGAATGTGGAAGAGCGTAGCAAAGATGTTGATTTATTGTGGCAACAACGAATCTTTAATGAGATGTCAAACGTTCAGTTTGGAGAAGGTGGAGCGGGTACTTTTTCCGATGGAAAGTTAAACACAGGTGTAAAGGACAATCGCAGAATTAAAATTATTGAAGAATTTATAAATGCGGGAGCACCAGAAGAAATTGGTTATTTGGCGAAGCCGCATATCGGCACGGACAAGCTTATTCATGTGTTGACTGAAATAAGAGAAAAAATAATTTCGCTAGGTGGAGAATTTAGGTTTTCAGAAAAATTGGTGGGAATTAAAAATTCAGATGACTTTAGCATTTTAAAAATTGAAGCGACCAACAATAACTATGAGTTAAAAACAAAACACGTTGTGCTTGCGATTGGTCATAGTGCAAGAGACACGATGGAAATGCTTTTCAATTTGGGAATTAAGCTAACAGCAAAGCCATTTTCGGTCGGTGTTAGAATAGAACATCCCCAAGAGCTAATTAATAAAAGTCAATATGGACAGGTCAACAATGACTTCTTGGGTGCGGCTGAATACAAATTGAGCACACATTTAGAAAATGGTCGAGGTGTGTATACATTTTGTATGTGCCCTGGAGGCGTTGTTGTTGCGGCGAATTCAGAACCTGAAAGCATTGTTACAAACGGCATGAGTTATTTTGCAAGAGATGGAAAAAATGCAAATTCAGCTGTTTTGGTTTCAGTTTCGCCAAGTGATTTCGATACGAAGAACCCTTTATCTGGGATTGAGTTTCAACGTAAGTTAGAACGAGATGCTTTTGTTCTAGCTGGAAGAAATTACAACGCACCAGTGCAATTGGTTGGAGATTTTTTAAACAATGTTAAAACGAGAAAACTTGGCGCTGTGAGCCCGACCTACTTACCAGGGGTAACGTTATGCAATTTGCACGATATACTTTCGCCGTTTATTGGTGAGAGTCTTAAACTTGGCTTGGCACAATTTGACAAAAAGCTAAATGGATTTGCGATGAAGGATGCAGTTCTAACTGGCGTTGAGACAAGAAGTTCATCTCCCATAACTATTTTTAGAAATGTGGAAACACATGAAGCGATCAATTTTAAAGGTGTTTATCCGTGTGGTGAGGGTGCTGGCCATGCCGGCGGGATAATTTCTGCCGCCATTGACGGTATAAAGATTGCTGAACAAATAATAAATGACCATACAGCTTGACACAATGCCTGTGTAAAAGTATTATATAAATATGTTCAAAAGGAGGACTGCGAAAATTTAAATGAAAACAATTGAATTTAGGTCTGTTTTAATTATTTTAGCAGCTTTCTTTGTGGTTGTGTTACTTCTTGCTTCTCCATTGTTTTCTGTAAGCAAAATTGAAGTTACTGGGAATATACGAATTTCTGATGATGAAATTTTAAAGATAATGGGAATTTCACCACATATGAACATTATTTTTTGGGATTCTTTTGGAGCCAAAAAAAAGCTAAAGCAGAATACTTACATACAAAGCACACAAGTCGAAACAAATTATTTGTCTAAAGAGTTGCATATAAAAGTTGTTGAGCGGATTTTAAGTGGCTATGTCGAGTACATTGAAGGCTCCTATATTTACATTGATGAAAATGGACGAGTTCTTGAGACAAAAACTTATTTTACTGAAAAACTTCCAGTCGTGGTTGGTCTCGAGTTTTCAAAGTTTTCAATTGGAGAAATATTGGAAGTTAGAAACAAAGCCTCGTTCGATATGGTTGTAAACTTGGCTAGACTTTTAAATAAATATGAAATGGGAAGCGATGTTGTTAAAGTTGATGTAACAAATATTACTGATTTACATATGTTCGTTGGTCGAATTGACGTAGAACTTGGCGAAATTGAACACGCCGATGAAAAGGTAAGAATTGTGAAAGAAATTATTGAAAATCACTTGCCCGACAAGGATATGGAGGGCTTTCTTAATGTTAAAGATATAGATAAACCGGCAAGGTTTAGGCCATTGCAATAATTTATTAATAATTTTAAAAAAGTATTAAATTACTATAGAATTTTTTTTCTTTATCGTGTATAATAAATCATTATGCGAAAGAAAAGTTATGGTGTCGAGGAGGTAACTATTTTGGTTGACGCAGAATTTAGAAACGAAGCTGTTATTCGTGTTGTAGGTGTTGGCGGTGGTGGAAATAACGCAGTTGATAGAATGATTGTTGAGGGTGGCATGGATTCCCTTCAATTTATTGCAGCAAATACAGATAAAATGGATTTGGATGCTTCAAGTGCAGTTATAAAAATTCAATTGGGTGGAAAAATTACTCGTGGTTTAGGTGCTGGTAATAAGCCTGCTGTAGGTCGTGCAGCTGCCGAAGAATCTACGAATGAAATTAAAC
>JAVBKL010000144.1:0-34561 GCA_031554055.1 Eubacteriales bacterium
CACAATACAATTCTGTGTCAATCCTTAGAAATAAACTTGGTATAAAAAAAATTGGCGATGATAGCTCCGCCAATTTTTTTTATAAGAGGTTTACAATTTTTATTTTTCGGTTCGCACTCAAGTCAATAATTTCGTTCGTGCCTTCGACTTGCACAATCGGCATTGTTTTATAATTTTTGTTTATAAAAACAACTTTTGCCTTTTTTAAATTCGAAAGCTTAACATAAACGCCGGTGTACATATATGGGATGTTCTCCAAAAATACATAGAGCAATTTTGGGTTAAACTTGGTTATCATTTCTCGTTCAAAATAATTTATGACTTGAAACGGACACTTTGCAAGGCTGTATGAGCGGTTTGAAGTCATAGAATCGTATACGTCAAGGATTCCAATTAAGCTTGCAAGAAAACTAATCCGCTCGCCCTTTAAGCCACGAGGATAACCAGATCCGTCATACCGTTCGTGGTGGGACAAAACTGCTTGCCGCACTTCATCGTCAACTCGTCCAAAGAGTTGTAATGAACCGATTTTTGTATGCTCTTGCAGTGAGTGATATTCTTCAGATGTTAAGGTGTCTTGCTTGATGATTATATCAATTGGAACTTGCAACATACCGTAGTCATGCAAAAATCCAGCAATGGTTGCTTGTTGTGTTGTGGTTTCATCAAGCTCCAACCAGTTTGAAAAAATATTGGCAAGTAGTCCAACTCTTATACAGTGCTCAAGGACATAATTCTCGCTTGAATAAATTGCGTTTAGATAAAGAACAGCATCCATTTTTAGCTGTAACCCAGAAAAAATATCTTCAGTAATTCCCATCAACTCGCCACAGTTTAAGTGGTCGGTTTTGAAAACGGCTTGAAGAAAATGTTTAAGGTGAGTAATATTATCCAAAAGACTATTTTTAAACTCAATAAAAGATTCGTTTGTGTCACGCCCGACTGTTAGGGTAGCCTGCTCACGATGATTATTTTTTAGTGACTCTTGTACTTGTTTTATCTCACCTGATGTCATGTTCAATCAACTCCCCAATCGTATTAAAATAATTATAGCACTGGGGTATTGTGAAAACAACCGCAATTAGCAAAATTCAACAGTTTGTTATAAATTTATTTAGTGTTCGTCAATAAAAGCATTCACTTGTTCATGCCACTTGTCCGGATTTGTCTCTCCTGGAATTGTATCTTCCTTGAACAAAAGGTCGACTAAGTAGCGTGGTTTTTTTCCGCCGTTGTGCATGGATTTAATACAGGAAACACAATACACGACCACATCGTCACAAGGCATTTCATCGGCACGTTCTTTTTGCTTTTTAAGCACCTCGTCAAGTGGGACGTTTCCATGAAGACTATCGCCGCAACATTTGGCTTTTGTCCTCGTATGTGGCGGTTCTACAACCTCGATGTTCATTCGCTCGAGCAGTTTTCTAGCCCCAATATGAACTCTTTCTTCGGTTCTGGTTGGACAGGCATCATGGATTGTCATTTTTACTCCGCCATAATCAGGGAACGAAAAGTCGCTATCTGCCAAGATTTGCCAAAGCGAAATCGTGGAGATTCCATCATACAGTGAACGGTAACGCCTGTCACAACCAGAGCAAACATTGATGATTTCTGTCGGCTTATTTAAGTCATCAGGTGAATGTCTACAGCAAGTTAAGTACTCTGGTTTGTCTAAAAACTTTTGTAGCTGTTCGGCTAAATGTGGCTTATAAATTTTAAGTGCACAGCCGGGTGCAAAAACTGTTTCCATAAAAACCTCCTATAAGGTGTTGAGTGCTTGTGCAAGGTCAGCTTCGATGTCCTTGTAAGTTTCAAGCCCAGCCGAAAGTCTAATCAGTCCTTCTGGTATTCCAGCAAGCTCAAGTTCTTCCTTTGGATAGGTCGAATGTGTCATGGAGGCTGGATGTTCCACCAATGTTTCAGCATCGCCAAGGCTTACGGCAAGTTTGCAAAGTTTTAAGCTATTCAGCAATTTTACACCAGCGTCTCTTCCACCAGCAACCTCAAAAGCAACCATTCCGCCAAATTTTAACATTTGCTTTTTTGCGACCTCATGGTTGAAATGATCGGCAAGGCCTGGGAAGTATACTTTTTCAACTTTTGGATGCTTGCAAAGATACTCCACAAGCTTTAAAGCGTTTTCGCAGTGGCGATCCATACGGAGCTCAAGTGTCTTTAACCCACGCAAAATTAAGAATGCCTCAAAAGGCCCAAGCACGGAACCAGTCATGTCTTTCACACCGAAAAATTTCACTTGGTGCATGAACTCTGCTTTTCCGCAGGCGAAACCAGCAATTACGTCGCCATGTCCGTTTAAGTATTTTGTAACGGAATGAACAACAACATCACAGCCAAGATCAATTGGCCTTTGTAGATAGGGTGAAGCAAATGTATTGTCAACAATCACTTGAATGTCTTTATTATATTCGTGAGAAATATTTGCGACTACTTCTAAGTCAATTATTTTAAGAGTAGGGTTTGCTGGCGTCTCGATATAAACAGCAACCGTGTTAGAACGCAAAGTGTTCCTCAGCAGTTCGTGGTCGTTTAAGTCGATAAAAGTAACTTCAACGCCGTATCTGCTAATGCCGTGACTCAAAAATGCAAACGTACAGCCGTACAAAGTCTTATCAGCAATGATGTGATCACCGGCTTTGCAAATTGTCCAAAATACTGCCGAGATGGCACCCATTCCGGAAGCAAAAGCAACGCCAGCTTCTGCATTTTCGAGAACAGCAATTTTGTCCTCTAAAACATTCGTGGTTGGATTTCCGAGCCTCGTGTAAATGAATCCACCTTCTTTTCCAGCAAAGCGATTTCCCCCTTGTTCGCAATTGTCGAATACGAAAGTAGAACTTTGATAAATTGGCATGGTAAGCGAGCCATACTGCCTATCTGCCGCATTGCCTGCATGTACCGCCTTTGTGCCAAAACCCATGTCGTTTTCCATGTCCTCTGGTTTCATAATAAACACTCCCTATTATAATGTTTGCACATAAATAATTTGATATTTACAAATTGTTTGGTACATTACTATAATAAAATAATTAAAGGCTTGTGTCAATTGAATATTCTGTTGTTAAAGGCTTACAGCATAAAATTTTTTGTCTGTGTATGGAAAATAGATATTACTTAACGGATTTAATTACAAATTGTGTAAATGGTGCGAGCAGTCCATCTCTTGGCACCGTTCCCTCGCAGAAAGTTTTGTCCTCGATTTCTTTGAAGCCAGCTTTTTCAATTTCGGCAATTAAATCGGCACGCACAAAGCCGTCATGCCCAACAAAACTACTCATGTCATGGAAATCCACATCGCCTTTATCCATATCGGCAATGATGAGTCTTCCGCCATCGTTTAGCATGGAGTGGAACTTTGATAAAATGGCGGCGGTGTCCACAATGTGGTGAAGTGCGAGTGAAGTGAAGATGCAGTCAAACGTTTGGTCAAGGTTATCTGCCAAGAGGTCTTTGCAGATGGCACTTGTGTTTGGCAAATCTTTAATTTTAAGTTCGACTTGCTCAATCATGCCAGCGGAGCTGTCTGTAAATGTTAAGGCAGAAAATCTGTCAAGCAGTTCTAAACCAACAAGTCCTGTTCCGCAACCAAATTCTAAGGCAGTTCCTTTGGTATCACCTAAGTAACTTGCGATGCTCTCCGCAATTTCTCTGGATTTTTTCTTGCGAGGTTCGGTATCAAATGTTTTTGATAGTTTGTCAAAGTTAATGTTGTTATTCATGTTGTTGCCTCCCATTGTCATGTAATTGTTAAAAGTATATAGTTTAATGTAGATAAAAGCAAGGTGCTGGATTAAAAAGGCGTTTAGAAAATTGTGCCTTGGTACGACACTTGCACAAATGGCTGTGCGTAATGTTACGTAAACGGAAATAAAAAATGCAACCTCTCGGCTTTTACACTCGAGAGATTGCATTTCACAAAAATTCAACCCCGAAGGGGTAATTTACTTAGCTAATTTATTCGCATCGTAATAAGGCTGGAGTCCCTTGATAACGGCAATTATTTGAGCTACATCAAATCTATGTAGTCCTACAAAAGTAGGATCTTTAAATTGTTCTGTACGTGCTGTCATTGCAATTTCTGCAAAGTATGAAGCTTGAATTTCTGTAATATTGTTTTCAGTCTTTTTTATTTTTCTATTCCAATCATCATCTTTAAAAGTATGAAAGATGATATGAGCCAATTCGTGTGAAATTGTAATGTGTTGCTCTAAATAATTCCCATCGCTTGAATAAAACAAAGATGCACCTCTATCAAAAAAAATAACATTGCCTTGCCCCTTTGAGAGTGCTGCTGACGGAGTTTTTTCAATTCTATAAAAAACTTTATCACTGGCGTGATTTAATATATTATTTTCTTTTTCTGTTAAAACGTATTTTGGGTCTGATTTACGCTTTTGTTTGACTAGTTTTTGGACTTGCCTTATCTCATTGGAGTCTAAACTGTGTAAATATTCTTCGGTAGCCCTAACCAGATGGTCAAAATGTCCATGATCAATTATTATTTCTTGAAGTTGTTTGAAAATAGCCTCTATATCTGCTTTTGTTATGATGACTTCTTGACCCATAGTACCTTCTCGCACCTACCTACCGTTAATTAACTTCCATTTGCCTGATACAAATAACTCTTTTGCAATCTCATATTGCTGTTCAGGAGTAATTTCTCCAAAGTTTTCAAAACCAGTAGCTCCCATATATTCAAACAGAAAGTTTGTGCGGCTTTCAAACCCAACAATTTCTTTCTCAATAAAATAATCGTCAATTTCTTGAATTTCTGTACACAACTCTAAATCTAAATCATATACAAATGTATTTTCTTTCATATTACATTCACTCCAATCGTTACTTCTAAAATATCTAAACATAGATACACGTCCTCCCATTCTGCATATAACATAATATTAGGAGACAAACGCCTTTTATACAAAAAAATAGATTAATATAAAAGGTGTATCGATGGATATGTACTTATACTATATAACAATAAAAATATCTTGTAAAGGTCTGTCTCGAAAAATATCGTCTATTTTTTGAAAAAACTTATAGCTTTTGTGCAAACGTGAAAAAATACAAGGGATTTAAGGTTAGATTTATTGTAGCATCAACTACAAATGAAAAGAAAATACTATACAACTTGCATAATGTTAAACAATTAACTTTTATATTCATTCAAGGTTTTACAAAAATAAATAAATGTGGTAAGATATGATTGTTAGAAATAATAAAAATGGGGTGCCAAGCATGGAGGTTAGTCAACAAAAAGTACAGCTTAAAATTGACGGAAGACAGCTCACAGTGCCGTCCGACTACACAATTCTCAAAGCCGCAAAAGAACATGGTATTGACATACCGACACTTTGCTTTTTAGAGGGTGCGAACAACCCCGGAGCCTGTAGAATTTGTTTGGTTGAGGTTGCGGGAGCAAGAACATTACAACCAGCCTGTGTGTTTCAAGTAAGAGACGGACTTGAAGTTTTCACAAAAACAGAGCGAGTACATAATGCAAGAAAAGTAAATTTAGAGCTAATGCTTTCAAACCACGACAGAAAATGCCTGACTTGCTCAAGGAACCAAGGTTGTGAGTTACAGGCTTTGGCAGAAAAATTTAATTTGACAGACGTTAAATATACAGAATATAGAACGGAATATAAAATTGATGATGAGTCATGTGCCATTGTGCGTGATAACAATAAATGTGTTCTTTGCAGACGTTGTGTTGGGTACTGCGAGAGCGTTCAAACGACGTATGTGATTGGTGCGGCGAATCGTGGGTTTGAAACTTCCGTTGGTTCGGCTTTTGATAAATCGCTCGCAGATGAAAACTGCATCATGTGTGGACAATGTATTGCTGCCTGTCCCGTTGGTGCACTCAAAGAAAAAGATGGCATCGCTGTGGTGGAAGAAGCGATCAAGCAACAAAAGCAAATGACGGCAATCATTACAAAAGCGGTACTTGATGAAGTGGCTGCGGAGTTTTCAGTAGATAAGTCTTTGGTGTTTGGAAAAATTTCGGCCTCATTAAAAAGAATCGGATTTAGCAATGTTGTTTCCATTGCAAGTGCGGTAGAAAAAATGGTTGAGGGCGAAGCCGCAAAGGTACTTGCAGGCAGCACGGTGATTTCTTCCTTCTGCGAAAGCACAAATAAATTTATTCGAATGTTTTATGAGGAGCAAGCGGGGCTTTTATCCAATGTGGAACAACCACAACTCGCACGAGCAAAGGAACTTGAAACGTTTACGGTTTTAATTTCGCCTTGCACCGCACACAAAAGCCAAGTGGGCGAGGAACTTAACGCCGTACTTACCACACGAGAGCTCATCAAAATGATTAAAAATTCGGCAATAAACTTTAAAAATATTCCGGTTGATGAAAAAGCTTGCGATGAAAATAGCGAATACGAGAATTACGAAGAGTTTGGAAAACTAGCGGAGCTTGTGCAAGCGAAATTGCCAGCCGATAAAGAGTTTAAAATAAAAACAATCAGCGGCACAGGAGCGGCAAGACCAACGCTCGACGAAATAGCACAGGGAAATTGCGAGTATCATTACATTGTGATAACAGCTTGCGAGGGCGGTTGCAAATTTGGCGGCGGTCAAAGGATCACTTGCCTTGACAATAAATTAGAAAGGAAGTGCAGACATTGAGACTGATAATTGACAAAATTCCGATAGAAATTGAGCCAAACGGAAAAGACTTGACGATTTTGGAAGTCTGTAGAAAATTGGCAATTGAAATTCCGACTTTCTGCTTCTTGGATGGTTTGCATCCAGATTGTTCTTGTAAAATTTGTTCGGTGGAAGTAAAGGGCTGTGCAGAGCTTGTTACGGCTTGCTCGGAACCTGCTCGTGATGGAATGGTTGTGACGACCAATTCGCCAAAGGTATTAAGAGAGCGTAAAGAAATTTTAAAGAGGTTACTCAAACGCCATGATGTGAAATGTTTTGCCTGTAAAAAAGTGTATGAGTGCAAGCTAAATAAATATTGCCAAATGTATGGCGTGGACGGCAATGAGGTGAGCGAGAGAACGGAACGCTATCCAGTGGATTCCAGCAGTCCGTTTTTTGAACTCGACAGAGACAAGTGCATCATGTGCAAACGCTGCGTGAGAACTTGCCAAAGATTGCAAGGCGTCGGCGTTTATAAAATAGAGGCAAACGGGTCTGAAAACTTTGTTACGCCAAACTTTGACACGATAGATGCTTCTGGTTGTGTCAACTGTGGAAACTGCGTTTCGAATTGTCCAACAGGTGCGTTGCGTCCAAAAAATGCAAATTCAAGCCAGTTTACAGAAAAGGTACTCACGACTTGCTCGTATTGTGGCGTGGGTTGTCAACTGTATCTTGTTAAAAGCGGAAACAAAATTGTGGATGTGCTTCCAGCAGACGGAGCACCCAACACATCACTGCTTTGCGTAAAAGGAAAGTTTGCATACAATTTCTTGAACCACCCAGATAGATTGAAAACACCACTCATTAAAAAAGAGGGTACATTTGTTGAAGCAACTTGGGATGAAGCACTTGAACTTGTTGTTTCCAAACTGAAAGAGACGAAGCAAAAACATGGTGCCAATGCAGTCGCTGGACTTTCTTCAGCGAGATGCACAAACGAAGAAAACTACGTGTTCCAGAAATTTATTCGCGCGGTGGTAGGTACAAACAATGTTGACCACTGTGCCCGCCTCTGACACAGCTCTACAGTGGCCGGTCTGGCTACCACACTTGGAAGCGGAGCAATGACAAACAGCATCAACGAAGTTCTTGAGCAAGATGTAATCTTTATCACAGGTTCAAACACAACGGAAAATCACCCAGTCATCGGTGCAAAAATGCGTCAAGCCAAACAAAGGGGTGCAAAAATTATTGTTGCAGACCCAAGAAAAATTGACTTGGCAAAACAAGCAGACATTCATTTGCAACTGACACCGGGAACCAATATTGCACTCTATAACGGAATGTTAAATGTAATCATAAAAGAAGGTCTACTCGATAAAAACTTTATCGAAAGCCGTACCGAGGGCTTTGAAGAGATTAAAGAACTCGTTTCGGAATACGATTCAAAGACCGTTGCAGAAATTTGCGGCATCAGAGAAAAAGATTTGATTGAAGCGGCAAGACTATATGCAACCGCCGACAAAGCCGGCATTTATTATGCGATGGGTGTTACGCAGTTTGCAACAGGCACGCAAGGTGTTATGGCACTTTCGAACCTAGCTTTGTCGGTTGGAAAAATCGGCAAAAAAAGCTGCGGAATCAATCCGCTTCGTGGACAAAACAATGTGCAGGGCGCTTGTGACATGGGTGCGTTGCCAGGAGATTTCCCCGGGTACCAAAAAGTAGCAAATGAGGACAGCCGCAAGAAGTTTTCAGAATTTTGGGGTGCAGAGCTTTCAAAAGATGCTGGCATCACGCTCACAGAAATGTTTGATCATGCGGGGGACTCCATTCGATTTATGTACATCGTTGGAGAGAACTCGATGATTTCGGATCCTGATTCAAACCATTTACGCCATCAAATTGAGAAGCTTGACTTCTTGGTGGTGCAAGATATTTTCTTGACAGAAACAGCGGAGTTTGCCGATGTGGTTTTACCAGCGGCGGCTTTTGCAGAAAAAGACGGAACGTTCTCAAACACAGAACGCCGTGTGCAAAGAGTGCGTAAAGCAATTGAAGCACCGGGTGTTGCTCGTGCGGATTGGCAAATTTTTGCAGACATTATGGAGCGAATGGGCTACGAGAACAACTTCTCAAATGCGAGCGAAATCTTTGACGAAATCGCAAGCTGTGTGCCAACTTACGCCGGGATCAATTACGAAAGACTGGAAGACTTAAACGGCATCCAGTGGCCATGCAGAACAAAAGAAGATTTGGGTACGGAATATATGCACCAAGAAAAGTTTTCAACGCCAAATGGACGTGCACAGTTTAAGCCAACAAGACACGTGGGTCTTGACGAGAATACCGACGAGGAATATCCAATCATATTTACGACGGGTCGAATCCTCTACCAATATCACACAAGAACCATGACAGGCAAAACAGATGCCATCAACGAAAAAGCGGGCAGTTCATACATCGAGATTAATCCGAAAGATGCTGAAAAACTCTACATCAAAAATGGTGACAGAATCAATGTGGGGACTCGCCGCGGCGAACTCGTTACCACTGCAAAAGTCACAAGCACCGTGGAAGAAGGCGTCGTGTTCATGCCGTTCCACTTTATTGATGCAAGAGCAAACATTCTCACAAACAAAGCACTTGATGCAATCGCAAAAATTCCAGAATTAAAAGCTTGTGCTTGCAAAATTTGGACAGAGTAAGAATACTGCTTAATCAAACTCACAGAAGCAGCTTATCAAACCGATAAGCTGCTTTACTATATAGGAATGTAAAGGAGTGTGATAAAATGAAACGGTATAATGTACGACCAAGTAAAGCAATATCACTGATGGGTTTCTGTGTGGGCTTGGCTATGAGTGTTATTGGGTTTGTTTTTTTGATAGGTATGATAGCAAGTGGTGTTTGGCCTGTTGCGTTGTTTCTCCTTGTTTGGATTGCGGGAGCCGTAAGTATTACCGTTTTGCATGGGAAGAATGCTTTTGGTAAAAAAGGTGTTCCCATAGAACATATTGAGTTTGAAGATACGGAAGCAGTTTCCTTCGATGATGAACTAAGGAAGCTCAAGAAGTTGCTTGATGATGGGATCATCAGCCAGTCCGATTTTGATAAGAAAAAGCAAGAGATATTGAACAAAGTCTAACGCTATCATGAAAAGAGGGGCAAGCATTGAATTTAACAAAAACCTATGAGATACAGAAATACCGAAACGAAAATGCAGAAACAGTAGACGATGAAATCATTAGCGAATACTCGCTTGTGATCAATATAAATTCCAAAGACTTTGTCAGGCTTATTTGTTCGCCAAGTGATTTTAAAGAGCTCGCCGTAGGTTTTTTATTTGCCGAGGGCATCATAAGCGGTTTGGAGGACATTGCGGAACTTAAGGAAGAAATAAGCGAGGGTGAAGGCAAGATATTTGTCAAGACAAAAACAGAAGATGCATATAATGCGGAAGCGGATAAAATAATAGGGATTCGGAGTGTGACAACCGCTTGCGGAAAAAGCCACACCATTTCATACCCTGTTTTCGACTTGGTGGGTTCAGAAAGTGAAAGAATTGTGGGTCGACTTGATTTTAAAGCGGAGGACATTTATAATTTGCTGGAAGGCTTTAATCATAAATCGGATTTGTTTTTGCGAACAGGTGGCGTACATTCTTGTATGCTTGCAACAAAAGAAAATGTAATCATGTTTTATGAGGACATCAGCCGACACAATGCCGTTTATAAAATACTGGGGGATTGTGTACTCTCGGGCATTTCTATGCTTGATAAAATTATTATCATGACAGGGCGTGTGCCAAAGGAAATGCTTGTGCATGTCATTAGGGCAAAAATCCCTGTGGTGGTTTCTCGTTCGGCACCAACTGACCGTGCCATTGAACTTGCCAAAAATTACAATCTAACTTTAATTGGTTTTGCTCGTAATAATAGAATGAATATATACACATAAGGTTGTGATGATATGAATAGTTATGAAAAAACAGTTTATAAAGATTTAAAAGACTGGCACCACCAAATGCGAAAAAAACCAAGTGTGATGAATAAAGTAACCAAGTTTGCACAAACAAAAGTGCAACAGCTAATCCCTGCAAAAGCACAGGAAATTATAACCGCTTCTGTAAAAACCATGGCACAAACCATTATGCTCGGTTCTGGTGCTCTCGTTGGCAACAAGGAGACAGAAAAAATGTCTTTGGCAGAAAGTGATTTTTTGGTAGAGAAGGCATTTACAACCTATGACAAAACGGCAATTGTTCAAGGGTTTGGTTTTGGGCTTGGCGGCATTTTAATGGGGCTTGCGGATTTCCCCGCACTCATGAGCATCAAAATGAAGTTTTTGTTTGACTGTGCAAAGTTTTATGGCTATGACGCAAACAAAGAATCCGAAAGATTGTTTTTGCTCTATGTATTCCAGATTGCGTTTTCTAGCGACGAGCACAGGCAAAAGATTTATTCGCAAATTCTTAACTGGGACAAAAGGGAACATGGCTCTCTTGACTGGGAAAAGTTTCAAACCGAATACCGTGACTACATTGATTTGGTAAAAATGATGCAGCTACTGCCGATTGTCGGCTCGGTTGTGGGCAGCGTTGCCAACCATAGCTTGCTCGGTAAATTAAAAACTACGGCAATGAACTGCTATAGGAATCGGTATTTTGAGAATTTAAATTAAAACAAGGGGATAGTTCGCATAGGAACTATCCCCTTGTTTTGCAAACCGCCATCAACCCAGAAAAATCTCAAGCTCATCTTCCGTGAGAGGCTTTGAGTACAAATACCCTTGGGCAATATCGCAGCCCATTTTTCTCAAGAGAGAAATTTGGCTTTGTGTCTCTATGCCTTCGGCGACAATGCGAAGTCCCAGCGTATGGGCGGTATTGATGATGAGCAAAGCGATTTCGTTTTTTTTCTCGTCTGTTTCAATAGCATCAATGAAGCTCTTATCAATCTTCAAAGTATCCAAGGGAAGAAGCGTTAAATACTTCATGGAGGAGAAGCCCGAGCCAAAATCGTCTAGTGCGATGGAAATGCCCATGTCTCTCAAAGCGTTTAATCTATGAATATTTCTCTCCTCGTTATTAATTAAAATGCCTTCGGTTATTTCAAGCTGCAAGTGTGTGGGAGCTAGTCCTGTTTTTTCAAGGATATTGGCAACATCATGAACAATTGATTCTTGGTCAAGCTGAATCGGCGAGAGATTTACAGATATTTTGTAAAGCTTTTTGCCGTTTACAATGAGCTTTTGTCCAAAGAGGCAGGCTTTCTCGAGCACGTCAAGGCCAAGCGGAATAATTACACGGCTGTTTTCTGCAATCGAAATAAATTCTGACGGTTTAACTTGCCCAAGTGCTGGAATATTCAACCGTAACAACGCCTCCACGGCATAAACTTCACCTGTGAGAATGTCAATTTCTGGTTGGTAAACCAAGTAGATATCGCTAGAATATTTGAAATTCCTAAGCGCGTTTTGAATCATTTCCTCACGCAAAACTTTTTCTGCCATTTCGTGAGAGAAAAAACAGTTTTGATTTTTACCCATGTTTTTTGCCGAGTATAGGGCAAGGTCAGCATTTTTTAAAACGGATTCCATTGAGTTGCCGTCTTGTGGAAACCGAGAAATACCGATACTTGTTTTTATGTGTAAGTTTAGTTGGTTAAGTTTAAACGGAAACTGTACCAAATTTATAATGTTCTCTGCAATTGTGTTTACTTTTTGTAAGTCATCGGGAGCGATCATAAAAAATTCGTCGCCACCCACTCTAAAAATAGATTCCTCGTCTTGGTGTATTTCGGATAGCCTTTTGGCAAATTCAATTAAACATAAATCACCGACGGCGTGCCCATAAACGTCGTTGATCCCTTTGAAATTGTCGATATCTAAGAGCATGGCGTAGCCAGACTTATTCTTTTCGAATTGGCTTTTCATTTCGAACTCAAACGCTGCACGGTTTTTAAGTTTTGTAAGCGAATCGTGCATAGCAATATACTCGATTCTTTTTTTTGCTGCGAGTTGTCTCCTCATGAAATACAGCAAACTAATTATGATAATCACAAGCATTAAAAGCAAGGACACAGCTAAAACAAATTCATGCGGATTGCTTACATAAATAGGGATTTCTTTGTTAATGGCTGTATGCCCTGTGTGAAATGTGGACGGATTTAGCTTATAGTCCGCCGCCACTTTGTAATCATATTCCCATGTGTTTAGTTTGTCTTGGTCAAAAACTATCGGCAGTTCGCTTACAGGCACGCCGTTTAAAACTTGCATCGCCAAGGTACCGGCTACATACCCTTGCTTGTAGGGGTCAGAAACTTTACCACCCAAGGCACCAGAACCGACTTCTGTTCCGAGCAAGGCAAAAACAGGGCGTTTGCTTATGGAGTCAAGCGACTGATTCAATGTTTTTTCATCAATAAATCTACCTTTTGCATCACGGAAATAACTGCCTGTTAAAACAATCGTGTTATCGCCGTAACTTTTTATATCTTCCAGTGTTTCTTCAAAGGATACATCTTTATTGTAAACTACATTAACTTTGTTTGTATAACTGGACAAACTGTCTTGGATTGACTGCTGCCAAATCAGGCCACCTGTAGTAAAGTCGTTTAAAACAAAAATGTTTTTTGTTTTCGGGTAAACTCTTAATATTTCATCCACTGTTTCAGAAGACGTAATGATTTCAACCGCTCCTGTTATTTTATCCTCGAAACCTGCAATCATGTCAGTTGAAAATGAATTCACTCCGCAAAAAACAACAGGTGTCCATTTAAAAAGGCGGTTATAATACCGAGTGATAAAATTCAGTGCGTCATTGTCAGAAACAACAACGACATCAGGGTTTCGTGTCAAAAAATTTGAGCGTATCTGGTTACACATGAGTTCAAACTGTGCATCACGTGAGGTCAATCTTTTTAAGTTAAGCTGAAAATAATAAGTAAGTGTGTCTTTGTCGCCAAGCACGTCGGCTAAGCCTTGCACAAGGGTATGCTCCCATAGCATATCGGTGTTGTAGGAAGAAATATGCAAAACAGTTTTTACATTGCTTGAGGGCTTGGGGTTTTCTGATTTAAGTTTTGCAATCGTGCCATCTTCAAGAAGTTTTTTATATTCTTTTGTTAGGAGCGGCACAAGGTTTGCGTTGTATTTATTTACATACGAAAAAGTATCGAGTTTCTCAATTTCGCTCACTTGAACAATCCCATCAGGCAAAGAAGGCTTTACAAGTTCGAGCACAGATAGAACGGCGACATCTGCCGTGCCATTTTGAACATCGGCAAAAATCTCTGCTTGGGTGCTTCTGGCAAACGAATTTTTTACATCCGCAGGGATATTTCTTGGCACATAATTCGAACGGTTCGAGAACGCAACACGCAAACCAGATAAATCGTCCCAAGTTTTTATGGTTTTGTCAAAACCAGTTCGTGCAAAAATAGTCATGCGAGTGGAAGAAATGGCTACAGGAACTTGGGTTAAGTCTGGATATAATTTGGAAAGCCCATCTACCTGTGCACCCAACACATCACACTCGCCAGTCTCAACAGACGTGATTGCAGAATTCATACCGATGCTAGTGAACGCCACATTATACCCAAGATTATTAAAAGCTGTGTAGATGATACGATCAAGCAACAAAGATTCAGTGTTTGAAACGGCAATACGAATTGTTTTTTTTGGCGTATTAATTATCTCGGCTTGACAGTTTGCAGTTGTCATACAAACAATGGCGAGCACGACTACTATATTTCTTATGATTCTACTTACCATGGAAACCTCCAGTGTGGGTTATTTTTTTGTCGACAGTATGGCACTAGCGATTTCAGAAGCCAAGGAAATGTCATATAGTTCAAGTGCTTCGTGCAGTTCGGATAACTGTGAGTCAAAGGTGTCGCCAAATGTAAGAGGTTTTAGTGTATGAGCAGAGGCATAGGCGGATTCTAGTTCGAAATCGTCTAAAAATGATAAAATCATTTTGACTGTCGTATATAAAAAGGCTAAATCTCCCACAGTTGTTCTTGATGCGTTTGTTTTTTTGGCAGCAAATATTTGTTTAAGACTTGCATCAAGCTGCTTGAGCTCCCGCCAAAAGCTTGGAAATTTCTCTTTGCAAAGCGTTAAGTTCCCAGCCTTAGACAAGGTTTCTAGTGACTTTGCAATTTCCGAAAGCCCATTGATACCAAGGTTTGCAAAAGAACCTTTTATGCCATGCACTTCCATTTCAAATTTCTTAAGCTCATTGTTATTTAAATATAGCTCGAGATTTTCACAAGTTTTCTGTAAGTTCTTGGATTGCACCTTAATGGCTTGCAAAAATGCATCTTGCATACCATCCATTCTGTTAAGCCCCATTTTAAAATCAAACTGCTTTAATTCTGAAACACAAAGCAGTTCTGGCAATAAGTCGCCTTGGTGTTTTTTTGAGGCATCTTGATAAGAAACTATTTTTTGTGGCAGGTATCTTTCTAGGAGAGCAAAGAGCGTTTTTTTGTTTATGGGCTTTGTGAGATAATCATTCATGCCGCTTTTTATAAACTCATCACGTGCTCCAGCATGATGGTTTGCGGTTAAGGCAATGATTGTTAAATCTGTGTATTTTCCACCGAGGTTTCTGATGTAATTGGTTGTCTCGATGCCGTCCATGACAGGCATGAGGTGATCCATAAACACGATGTCATAGTCCTTTTGCAAAATTTTATTGATGGAGTCTTGTCCGTTTAAAGCGGTTTCGCATTTTATACCACATAAACCAAGCATACCGCTTGCCACAGTTAAATTGACTTCATTGTCATCTACAACAAGAATTTTTGCCGTTGGTGCTTGTAAAAAAACAATCGTATCGTCGTCGTTTTCTGCAAGTTTTAAGCTTTGCTCAGCAGTAATGAATTTTATTTCTTGTGGCTCGATATACAATTTAGGGTGTTCTGAATATTTAAACGGAATAATAATAACAATGATTGTTCCAACGCCAATTTGACTGTTTACACGAACCTCGCCGTGCATGGACGAAACAAGCTGATGGATGATCGGTGCTCCAAGCCCTGTGCCTTGGTGTTTTGTGTGAATACCTGCTTGAAACTGTGTGAACGGCTCAAAAAACTTTTTCGTTTGCTCGTCTGACATGCCAGAGCCTGTGTCCTCCACTTGAATCACCAGTTCGCACATTTCAATATATTCATTGGCACAAACTGAAAAGATAATATCGCCTGAATCGGTAAATTTTGCTGCGTTATCAAGCAGATTATGCACAACCTGCTGAAGCCTCGCTTTGTCGCCAAACAAATATTTTGGGACATTGGGCAAATATTTTCCTGTTAAATGAATTGCTTTGCCAGCGAGTTTACCAATTGGCTCATATACCGCATCATTTAAAATTTGTTGCACGTTAAACTCGCTTTCTATGAGCTCAAGTTTTCCCGCTTCCATTTTCGAATAATCAAGGATGTCATTTATAATTACTAAAAGGTTTTTTGCTGCTTTATTAATTTTTAAAAAGGAATCACGCTCATGCCGGTTTATCGTTTTTATCAGTTGAAGTTCAGAAAGACCGATGATTGCGTTCATTGGGGTTCTGATTTCATGGCTCATGTTTACTAAAAATTTGCTCTTTAGTTCGTTTGCAGATTTTTCACTCTCGGCAAAGGTCTGCATCGTTTTTAAACGCTTCTTCTCTTCGTCAGTGTTTTGCATGATTAGGGCAATAGCAAGTTTGTCTTCATAGAAGATTCCGCTTTCTGTCACGTTAACATAAATTTTACTGCCATCAAGCAGCCTAAGCTTACGCTCGGTGCTAATTACTCGCCCTGATTTTAAGAGTTTTGGATACCACTCATTTATTTTTTCCGTAACAGAGATTCCACCAGAATCATACTCATCGTAGCGATCAAGCATATTTGTATTTATAATTTTTGAGAGATCATCTGCCTTTAAAAGTTTCAATGCGTTCTCGTTTGCAAAAACAATTTTGTTATCCTTGGGAGTCACAATAAACAACGCTATAGGCAAGATGCTAATCAAAGTCTGCAATTCTTCTTTCATTTCGTTTAAATAGTCCCTTTGCAAAAGGCTCTCTTCGATGTCCATACCCCAACAGTTATAATTGCTGTTGTCTGTGCTTGACGCTGTAATGTTTACCATAAAACGTCTATGGCCGCTGCTAACGGTTCGCCAGCAAAAAACTCGGTTCATAAGTTGGTGATCTTTTTCAAGAATGGCTTGTGCCTCAAGAAAATCGTCCATGCTCTCAAACAATCTAACGACATGTTTTTTTTGCGTGACGACAAGGGTTGCCTCGGCGTAAGGATTAACCCAATTTACGATCTCGTTTGAGACAAAAGCATACGCAATGGGTGCATCGGTTACAATACTTTCAAGGAGTGCTTTATCAGCAATCATGTTTCTTGAGTCGTCAATTTTTGCTTCAAGTTCTGCAAGCTTTTCTTTTTTCTCTTCAAGTTCTTTTAGGGCTTGTGAATTAAGCGATAAGTTGTAAATGAAAGCGATACCTGCTATCAGGAATAAAATTATATCTAAGGTCATAGGTTGCCTCCTTGATATTCGCCATGTGTGGAGTTGAGCTTTTTAAAATACAGTGTACTGTCTTTTTTTACTTGTGTCGAATGGGCAACCAGTTCATGGTATTCGCTTCTTAATTGATTGACGGTGGACTCAAAATCATTGATGCATTGATAAATATTGTCAATGTTTAAACTATCTGACGAAATTTTCAGCATCTCAATTAGCTTTGCTGTTTCATCAAAATTTCTAAGTGCGTCAGAAAACCGCATAAAGTTATTCGGTATTCTGTCTATAAAATTCATGAGCTCATCGTGATAGAGAACTTTGTCGTTATTAAATTTTTCAAGTGTGGCGGCTGCATTGGCCACGATGTTGGCATCAAACACAACACGCTTTGTGTTCTCGGGCAAATATTGTAAAAGCATTTTATACATCGTATCGAGTGTAACCGGTTTTTCAATATAGCCATTGATGCCTGCGGCTAAATAACGTTCAATGTCTGTGGGCATGATGTTTGCGGTAAACGCCAGAATCGGAATATTGGTGTTCACGTTTTGGCTGCGTCTTATTATTTTGGTGGTTTCGATGCCATCAAGTTCGGGCATGATAATATCCATTAAAATAATATCGAATTTCTTTTTTCCGAGCCAATGAAGGCCATCTCGTCCGTTTGACACAATGGTAGGCGTAATTCCAAGGCGTTTAAGCAAGCCTCGTGCCACTTCTTGATTGACTTCATTGTCCTCGCACAGCAATACGTGCACACCAGAAAAAGTAAACCTCTGTTTATTTGCAATACTTTCGGTGGCGGCAAATTCTTCAAAAACTGTGTCAAAAAATCCTGATGGACAGATTGGTTTTTCAAGAACATTGCAAATGTTGTACGGCGTGCTTTCCGATAAAACGGATTGGCGGCTCTTCATACTAGAAATATACGTTTGCATTTGCGACTGTGCAATCTCTGCAAAATCATGAATCAGCGAATAGTCGCAAATAGCTTTCTTATAGGAAAAACCTTTTCGAGAAGCTATTTCGATGGCGGCTTTGGCTTCTGCGATGTTTTGCGTAAGGGTTACTTTTGCTGAAACGGAATGCAACAGATCGCCAAATGTTTTTCGTGCAATCGGTTCGGGTTCTATGACAAGAACATGGTGTCTTGACAAATCAACCACAGTAAAATCCAGTTTGAGTGGCGTATATGATTGTGGAAGCTTAAACGGAATGGTAACAATTATTTTTGTTCCGACGTTAATGGTGCTTTCGATATCAATGTTTCCGTCAAGCAACTCGCAAATTTGTTTTGTAATGGACATACCAAGTCCTGTTCCCATAATTCTGCCTTCCGCTTGGTTGTGAAACTGGGAGAACGGAACAAAAACTGCATCTATTTGTTCGGGAGTCATGCCATAGCCTGTATCAATTATCGAAAAGCGAATTTGTTGCGTTGATTGTTCTATGTTGCTTTCCAAAAGCTCCACATCAAGCGTGATGGTGCCTTCTCTTGTATACTTTGCGGCGTTGTCCAAAAGATTTTTAAGAATTTGCCAAAGCCTAGTTGGATCCGAAATTACCTTGTTAGATACTCGCAAATCATAGTTTACGTTCATCTCAATATTTTTGCTGCCGATTCTCTGTGATGCCATGAGCAGCGAGTTTGAAACAACATCTTCTAGAAAAAACTCTTCTTCTTTAATCTCAAGCCTTGATGCTTCTATTTTTGAAAAATCTAAAATATCGCTGATGATGGTAAGCAGATTCTTGGCGGAAATATTTATTTTTCGATACGCTTCATAATGTTCTTTGCTATGTTCGTTTAACAATTCAAGCTCGGATAAACCCAGAATTGCATTCATCGGCGTGCGAATTTCATGGCTTACATTAATCAAAAATGCGTTCTTGAGTTGGTTTGCGTCTTTCTCGTGCTGTGCTAGCATATTGACGAGCGAACTTTCGAATTTTTCGTCCCAAAGATCAACAAGTGTTAATGCGACAGCGTTCATTTTGCCGTGGCTTGTTCTTATACCAGAAACCCGAACATCAAGCGGCAAATTATTTAAAAGGGTGTGTTGCCATTCCCAAACGGCATTGCCATTTGCCATGACTTCGCCAAACTTTTCTTTTAGCAAAGTTTCAGAGCTAACAGAATTTGGTTGGGTATGATAGAAAAGTCTAATTAAATTTAAGCCTTTGTCAATGTCATCATCATTTAAATTGAGTATTTTAAGTGCGAGATTGTTTGCGTACATTATATTATAATCTTCGGCATTCACAATAATCATGGCAGAAGGGAGTGTGCTCAAAACTTTTTGGAGGTCTTGACGCAAACGCTGTATCGAATCTTTTTGTGCTTCTTGCGGCTCAACATCAATACACCATAGGGCAGTCAGGGCTTTATTGTCTTGAAAAGCAGTCGTCAAAATAATTTGAAACCTGTTAAGCTCACCGTTTTCAAGTTTTAAGTTTTCCACTTGGCCACTATCTTTTGTACCAAAAACATATTGTTCGTAAGCGTCTGGATCATCAAAGAGAAGGGATATATCACTGCCATAACTGGCACCTAGACGTACCTCGGCATAGTGATTAAGCCAAATAATTTTTTTATCATCGGCAAGGATTAGTGCGAGGGGGGCTTCCTCTAACGTGTTTTTTAAATTTGCACGTATGGGTTCTTGCATCAGCAATTGGGCATATAAATTTTCACGTTCGTCAATGATTAACTGTACATCGATCAATTTTTGCTGGGTAGCTTTGTTTGTTTTGATCAGCTTGGCAATACCAAGTGACATTAAAAAAAGCACTACGATTACGCCAAATACATAAGTTGTCAACAGTTATCCCCCCAATTCGATATAATGTGACCAGTATAACATAATAATTACAATTGCTCAATCAATTTAAGATACAAATAGCGGCCTGCAAATGTTATTTGCAAGCCGCTTAATCGCTTTTTATGGAGTGATTGTAGATTCTGGAGTAAGGTCTGGTGGTGCTTCTGCATTGCTTGGGTCTTGGCGTTGTAGCTCGATTGGAACCGTATGATATGGCTCGCCGTTAATCTCAAAATTTACTGTTATGGGAATATAGCCCGCTTTTCTTGGAACCACGTTATGAGAGCCTTGTGATACAGGAATTTCAACAGGGGACGTGCCCACAAAATTGTTGTCAAGATATATTTCAGCACCACTTGGGTCGGTATTTACAATGAGGGTTGTTTGTTTTACAATTGGCTCAAGTGTAACTTTTAAATCGACCAGCGAATTTTCTACAACGACTTTTCCTTCCCAAGGGTTGAAATCGTCTTTTTCGATTTTAACATCATATTCGCCGTACTCAAGTACGATTGGTGTTCCTGTTTGCGTAATTTTTCCGTTTATGGATAATGTATAAAAACTTTCGTTGACGGTGAGCTTTAACTCGCCCGAACGCATTTGTACACCGCCGATGTCAACCGTTGTAACTTCGCCCGCTTTCACAGTTATATCTTGGATAAGCGGCTCAACATTATTGCCTTTGATAACGACACGATGGTCACCCTCAAGAACATCTAGGTTTTCAAAATCCTCAAGCATGGTAAACACATCGGTGTCGAGTTCTAAAACTCCCTCGACAATACTATCTTTGCCCAAAACTTGCAGAGTTCCGTGACTTTTATTCACTTCAATTGACCATACCGTGTCTTGATACCCTCTTAAACTGCAAACATCAATCGGTTTTATTCCCGATACATCATAAGCCTGGCCCTTGTAAGTGACCATAAAACCACGGCCAAATTTGTATTTTTCGTTGCCTATAGATAGCGTTTGGTTTACAATATCTACTTTAACATCTTTTATTTGTTTGTATTCCCAAGTCTTGTTGCTTCCTGATAATGATTTTAAAACATTGGTTTTGGGATTAAACTGCGCCTCAACCATTTCGCCAATTCGAAATTCAGAAAGAAGAATGGTCTGACCATATTTATTTGTGAGAGCCGTTTTCACATCGGTTGCCAGCTCAAATATTTCGCCTGTTTCAATTTGTTGCACACGTGCCGAGCCTTTTGTATCGGATACACTTTGAACAAAACCAAGAAACTCTCGGAGCTCATCGGTTGCCACATTCCCATTTGCATCATCGGAAGGAACGGGCGATACAAGTGGACTGAGTGCTCCTTGGGGGTCTTGGCTGTTTGGAGAATCCTTACCTGTGACTGCATTAAACACCACGGCAAAAATGGCAACACAAACCGTAACCGCAACGATGAGCGTGACTATGTAGAACATGGCAAAGTTGGTTTTCTTGGGTTTGGTTCTTTGTGATTTTCTTGCAGCTTGTGCAGAACTTGTTTGTGGACGCTGTGGCTTGCGTGTGATTCCGTTTGAGCCACCGGAGGCTTGCTGTTTGCTATAATTACTTGGCTCATATATAACGCCTTCATATTCTCTTGGCTTACTACTTTTGCTTTTATTGTTTTTGTTATTTTTGTTATCCACTGTTACACCTCTTTTGTTTGTTAATAAAAGGAACTCATCCATTTTACTTATTGTAATTGTTTTAGCCCGAAAATTCAAGATAATCTTAAACCTTAATAAAAAATTAAGAATCTGGAATAGTATTTCTTAAAAATTATATTTTATGATAGTTGCGAGGGGGAAAACGAATGGACGCACACACAGACGCATATGCAATACTTGTTGCAGACGATGACAAAGAAATACGACAGGCTATCAACATATATTTAAGCAACGAGGGCATGAAAGTATACACGGCGGCGGATGGGTTTTGTGCACTCGAAATTTTGTCAAAGAATGATGTGCATTTAATTATCATGGACATCATGATGCCAAGGCTTGACGGAATCCAAGCGATTTTAAAAATCAGGCAAGAAAAGGAAATTCCCATCATTATTCTTTCGGCAAAATCAGAAGATGCTGATATTGTTCTTGGGCTAAACATTGGAGCAGACGACTACATTACGAAGCCATTTAAGTTTTTGGAATTGATTGCCCGCGTGAAGTCTAATTTGCGGCGGTATGTAAAGTATGACAGTTACCAAAAGAAAAAAGAAACAGAAGAGCTAAACGTTCGAGGGTTATCGCTTCACAAAAAAACAAAAGAGGTAAGGCTTGACGGCGTGGAAATTAGGCTTACGCCCATTGAATTTGGAATTTTAGAACTGTTAATGGAGAACATCGGCGTGATTTTTTCGATTGAGCAAATTTATGAACGGGTGTGGGATGAGCCTTTTTTAAACGGCGAAAATACTGTGGCGGTTCATATCAGACGAATCAGAGAAAAAATTGAGGCAAACCCGAGGAATCCAATCTATTTGAAGGTGGTGTGGGGAATTGGATATAAAATTGAGAAGTAACAAGGCAGAACGCACGGAAGAGAGCACCAAAGAGGTTAAAAAACTAAAATTCAAACACACAGGACTGTTGATTTTTGTGGCGGTATTTATTACGCTTGCCATGGTTTATGAAAGTGTTATAAGTGCAGGTGCTTATAAAAGGTATGAAGAAAGACAAATCAATATTCAAAGTCAATTCAGTTTCTTGGATAATGAAGTGATTGCGGATAAGGTAACTCGTTACGCAAAAAACTTAAACAGATATTATTTATATTATGGCGGAGAAAAATTTAATACGTTGCCTGATAACGAAAAAGTGACACCCGAGGATATAGCTCAAAAAAGGGCAGAGCTTAGTCCTGAAAAATATATGGAGAAGATAGAAGAACTTAAAAACCAACAATTTTCGGGCAACGTAACAGACTATACAGTAGTTGATAAGCTCTATAAAGAATATCATATGACAGACGTGGATTTGGTAGGGGTCATTCTAGCAGAAAAAGAAGAAAACTATGAGCAAATCAGCAATTATCTAAAAAACGATAAGGACTTTGCATATTCCATTCAGAATAAGACCACAGGCGAGACATATACAAATATGAAAGAGGGAGTCGTAGGTTCGTACTTTTCAGTACAACTCGACGATCAATTTTTCTGGAACACAGACTTTAATGGTACTTCCATAGCAGAAGGTTTTTCCAATAACAATTACTCAGGGCAAATCACGCTGATAGAAAATAGTGCAGACGCAGAGATTATCGCCCAAGTTGATTACATCAACCAGCAAATCAATGGCGAAAGAGTAGCTCGTGATCAAGCAGAAGCATTCCTCGTATTGGGGATTGTTCTTCTTGCGATAGTGATCATATTTGCGGTTTTAAATTACAAAAAGTTTTTAAAAGTCAATGCTGTTTTTTATAAATTCTATACGCTTCAGCCATTTATAATGAAGCTTGCTGTTGCGGCTACAATTTCCATGTTTATGTTATTCGAGTGGCCGTCCTATTCACCGCAAACTTTAAGAAATTTTTTGTTATACCATAGAGGTCTTGACCAGATTTTTATGTTTGCAATTGTTGCGGCGTTTATTCTGTATTTGGTATTGACGGTTGAGTATTTAATCATTGTAGCCAGAAACCCAAGAACGCTAAAAAATGAGATGGAAGTGCACTTGTTCCACAATTTTAAAAGAGACATGGGCTTCTTGTTTAACCGAGTAAACAGAATGGCTTTGGCCATGTATGTGCTTATGATTTTGTATACGCTTGGCTGTTTATTTTTGACGGTGGCTATAGCCGAGCCCGCATTTTTATTTTTTATCGTGGTGAGTATTTTTGCACACTGTATGATTATTGATTATGCAAAGATCGTATACTACACAAGTGAAATGGCTTTGGGAAAATTGACAGACATTCCCAAAGAGCGCGGGATTTTCACACAACCACTCACCGAGCTTGTAAAAATCCAAGGCGGTATGAAACTTGCCGTTGATGAAATGATGCGAAGCGAAAAACTCAAAACAGAATTAATCACCAATGTTTCGCATGATTTAAAAACACCGCTGACATCCATCATCAATTATATTGCGTTGCTCAAAGAAACGCCAAACCAAAGCGAGGTCGCTCATGAATACATCGAAGTGTTGGACAAAAAATCGGAGAGGCTAAAAGTTTTAATCGAGGATTTGTTTGAAGCGACAAAGCTTAACAGCGGCAATGTGGAAATGACGAAAGAACGAATTGACCTTGTAGATTTAATCAATCAAACCATGGGCGAACTTGGCGAGAAAATTGAAAAATCGGGCATCACTTTCAAGTTTAGCCATGTGGCAGAACGAATTTATTTGGATTGTGACGCCAAAAAAATGTGGCGAGTGTTTGAAAATATAATCAGCAACATCATAAAATATTCTCCGACTGGTTCTCGTGCATATATCGAAGCGGTGGAGGATTTAAAAGGAATCAGCATCACGTTTAAAAATGTTTCGGCGTATGAACTGAATGTGAGTTCGGAAGAATTATTTGGAAGATTTACCCGTGGGGATTCTTCGAGAAGTACTGAGGGCAGTGGTCTTGGACTATCCATTGCATTAAGCATTGTCGAGCTTTCTGGCGGAAAAATGAACATAGAAATTGATGGAGATTTGTTTAAAGTTAGGATTGTATTTTAAAGGTAAATTATGATATACTCTACACATTACGACAGAAGGGGTATATTAATGAAAACTAGAACAGGTGATTTTATTTGGCTTTGTGTCTTGCTTCTGTGGATTCTGATTCTCGTTATTCCGCAGTCAAGAGAAGTTTTTGAGCATTTCACTTCTACATATCGTTATGGCTCAAGCTTTGTAAAATTTGCAATTTTATCCACCATGGGCGAGCTTTTGGGTCTTAGAATTATTAGAAACCAATGGGTGAAGCCACCAGCAATTGGAGTACGTTTCATCATTTGGGGATTTCTTGGTATGGCAGTTGCACTTGTGTTCTCAGTTTACAACGGCGGCGTGATCTATGCACAAAGCGTTGGTGCGTTGCCGGGTGCAGAAGTTGCGTTTTTAACCGCTTTCTTCACAAGCACAATCATGAACTTAACGTTTGGCCCCATGCTCTTTGTGTCGCACAAGTTCACGGATTTGTTCCTCGATTTAAAATTCGGTTCGAAAATTAAAAACGTGAATATCGACTTGATTTTAAAGAACTACGACTGGGAAACAATGGTTAAATTTACTTGGTTTAAATGTTGTTTATTCTTCTGGATTCCGGCACACACAATTGTTTTCTTGTTGCCGCCAAAC
Source organism: Eubacteriales bacterium (assembly GCA_031554055.1). Taxonomy (GTDB): domain Bacteria; phylum Bacillota; class Clostridia; order Lachnospirales; family JAVBKL01; genus JAVBKL01. Next base: position 25,275 of record JAVBKL010000144.1, read on the forward strand.
TACAGAATTATCGCTTCGGCGTTCTTATCCATCGCACTGGGATTAATCGGTGCGTATAGCAAGAAAAAGAAGCTCGCAAGTTGAAAATTTTTGTTGCAGATATAACTTGGTTGTGTTATAATTTTTTAATTGTAATATATATGGACGGCGAAAATAATCTTCCTCGCCTGTCGGTTAGAACGCAAGCCCGCCTCTGGCGGTTTGCTTCCCTCCGGCGAGTCGTTATTTTCTGCCGTCCATATAGGACGCCAAAATGTGTCCAACTCCAAAGAAAGAGGTGAAGATAATGAAGGAAGGTTTACATCCTAAATACTATCAAGCGAGTGTGAAGTGTGCTTGCGGCACTGAGTTTGTTGCGGGTTCAACGAATCAAGAGCTTCGTGTTGAGGTTTGCTCAAAATGTCATCCGTTCTTTACAGGTAGCCAAAAGCTTTTACTTGAGGCTGGCGGACGTGTAGAGAAATTCAACAAGAAATACGGCATGAACAATTAATTTGCTGTGTGAGAAAAAATTAAGCCCAAGAATGTTTTCGTTCTTAGGGCTTTTTTTATGCTATAGGAAACTGCTTCCGTTTTAACGAAAAATGCGTACCTAGTGCTGTACACATTTTTCGCCGCAGCCAGTTTCCTAGCGTTTGGAGAAAAGCGGCAGAGCTGCTTTTCTATATTTTGAATTTTTCAACTTATTACATTTGTGTTAAATTTCTACCACATTAATATTGACAAAAATCAGTTTTAAGGTTAAAGTATAGTTAGTAATAGAACTTTGGTTCAAAAATAAAAATTAAAATCGGGAGGTTACTAAAATGAAGAAATTTATTTCATTAACACTGGCAACAACTTTATCACTTGCAACAATCGGCTCTGCTTATGCGGCAGATGCTGTAGCTCCTGCTGCTCCAGCGGCAGCAACTACTGCTACTGCTCCAGCTACAGAACCAGCACCTAGAGGCCAAGGAATTTACGAAGACGTAGTTACAACTGCTTCTGTTAACATCAAAGCATCTGACGTTCTCGCTAAGTCTTTAGGAACAGCTGGCACTTGGATTACTACTGTATCTGGTGATGTTGTTTGCGAAAAAGATCTTGTTTGGGAAGGCGACGTTAGAAAAGAGGGCGGCACTGTACCTGGAAGAAAATTTGGTATCTACTACCATTCATCACCTAACATTGGTGGCGAGCAAATTTATACAGTTAAAGTTCCTAATTTAATTGTTAAGGCTGCTGCAGCAAACCTTGCTTACGGTACTTTAGATGGTAACGTAAAAGTAAAAGCTGAAAAATTTAAATTAACTGATTGTACAATTACAGGAAACCTTGAGTTTGACACAAAAGAAATGTATGACTCTGCATCATTTAACAACGTTAATATCAAAGGCAAAGTTATTGTTGCTGGAATCGTAAAATCAAGCAAAGAGAAACCACAAACAATCAAAAACTATGGAAAATATGATGCAAGCCCTGTTAAATCAGATATGATGGCAGTTGCAGTTACATTTAAAGATGCAAAACCACATGATTTATACATCGATGTTAATGGTGCTGACTATTTCATGAAAGAGGGCGTTCTTTCTTCTAGTGCACAAGGAAACTGGGGCAAAGTTGCTTACTCTAAAGCAGGTCAATACGTAATGGTTAAACCTACTGAAGACAGACCAGCAGATACTATCCTTGCTTGGGATAAACAAATGAGCACTTTGATGACAGAGTACAAAAAATCATGGGATTTAACAAAATTCCCTACTTTTGCTAGAGATGCTAGCCACCCATCTGCTTTAGACTTTAACAAGTTTGCTGATGGAAAATTCAAAGAATATACAGTAAGCACAACAAACGGCGCTCTTGATGTTACAAAACTTAAAGGTGCTAAAAGATCTGAAGTTGCTAAAGCTGATGCAATCACAGGCGTTTCTGTAGATGTAGGCAAATATCTTAAACTTGCTGACAGCATAGTAAAAGCTGGAACTAAGTAAGATAAATATATTTTAAAAACTAATTAAATGAAAAAACACCCCAAGTTGGTCGGTATGTTATACCGAAGAACGAGGGGTGTTTTTTATTTCTGTTTAATTATTTAGTTGGAGCCACTGCAGCGGGGCTTGTAGTTGTAGCTACAGGAGCTGTTGGAGCGACATAGCCTGGGCCTTGTGCTAAAGCTGCGTCAACCAATTCGTTGAATGTAATCCAAGAATGAGTTGCACCAGTTACAACGTCTGTGTTTGACTTAGCCGTTGTAGTTTGTCCTAGTAGGTTGTCAGTGATCAATTTGTATTGATCAGCAATTTTGTAACCGCTCGTCTTGCCATAGTTTGCATCATAGTTAAGTGCTGGGTCAGTTTTTGCTACGCCGTCTTTGTTGTAAGCATCAAACATAACTTTTGTAAATTTATTGTTTCTGTCTACAGAGAAAGAAAGTTTGTAGATAAAACCATTATTGTATTCATAAGTTTGTGCATTGTAGTTTCCAACTTTGTGGGCAGGCCCTTCTTTAAGTGCTTGAACGACAAAATCTTTAAAGTTTTGGAAAGAGTGAGTAGCACCAGTAACAACATCGCTTGTAGCAGTTAAATCAACGATGCCATTGTCTTGCAAATCCTTTGCCCAAGCTGTGTAACTGCGGCCTAAGTCAAGGTTAGGATATTTTGCATAAAACGGTTTTGTATAAGACTCATCGTTTGGTTTTTCCAGTTTAACGATTTTACTAAATGGAGTTGCAAGTGTGGTAGACATTGTTGCATACTCGTCATAAACTGCGTCTACTACTTTGCCATCTTTGTAAGCAACAGAGATAAATCCAAAGTACCCATCTATAATCTCGCTTGCACCTTCATAAACGCCATCAGCAAACTGTGCTGTTTCTGCAGCCTTATAAGCCACAGCCGCCGCGGCATAATAGTCGTCATAGGTGTGACTTAAAGTGGCAGCTGTCATAACGTCGGCTGGATATTTTCCGTCAGCTGTTTTTGTAAACGGAGCTAATTTGCCGTTAGCCGCTTTTAAACGCTCATTCAATTCCAAAACGCCCGCAGTTAAGTGGTCAGTTTTGTCTGGCATTTTGCTTGCAAAGTTAGTTCTGTAGCCGTTTACGTCATCAGCGATTTTACCCATTGTTTGATATTCGCCGTAAGTTACGTCATAAAGTTTTCCGCCAAAAACACGGAACTCAATTCTTGAAAGATAACCGTACTTGCCAACTTTAACTGCGTCATAAACGCCGTCCTCGGCAAAGAGTGTAGTTTGTGTTGCATCATCATAATATACAAAGTTGCCAGTTGTGTTTGCTACGTCACGAGCTTTGTAGAAATTGTTGCCGCCTTCGTTTGTTACTGCCACAGAGGATTCCTGTCCAGAATAAACAACCTTAGCGTTTATCGCAGCAGACACGCCAACTGCCATGGAAGCAACCAAAAGGCCGCTAAGTGTTAATGCTTGCCATTTTTTCATAGTAAAACCCCTCCTGATTGTTTGGATTTCTCTTTGGAATCTTAAAAACAATTCGCAATTTTACGAAAAAATAAACAAGTTACAATTTCGCCGAATATAATGTGTTAAACGGAGGGATTGCCATGCTAAATTATTTTTTCTTAATTGGGATTGTCTTTATGATTGTATTCATTGTTAAGAAAGTATTTCAATTGGAGCAACAAAACTTCATAATTGTGAGCACATTGATTGGAATTATAATTTTTATAGCGTACAACAGCCAAAATTTAGAATCAAGTGTAATACTTGGGGCTTGTACCGGTCTTATGTCTTGTGCCACAATTCAATTTAAAAGTTTGTATCATAAACAGCACCAGTATAAGCGTTGACCAATATTTGTGCGTCACCAGAAAAAACAAAAAACCGATAATACGGCGTTGCTTTTAGTGGAATACTTAAGTCGGTTGAACTTTGACCCTGAAAATAAACGAGGTCCATGCTATCTAAGAAAATTTCTTGTTCACCATAAATATAGTTCATGTTCTTAACAAAAATATAGAGTGCTTCGTCGGCAGAAATGATTTCCTTCGGTGCGCCGTCAAAAGACACAGGCTTATTATATGTGCATTCGGCTTTAATCATACCACTCTTGGAAATATAAAACGTGAGTTCATTACTGGTAATTAAAAAGTTATTGAATTTTCCGCAATACGTAAGCAGAAAACCGTCTTTGGTTTCCTTGGCCAAGTCAAATGTGAAGTCTCTAAATAAGTTTTTATTTTTTTGAATAAATGCGTTGCAATAGGAAATGGCTGTGTCTCTCGTAAACGCAAAGGTTTCGGCGCTCGATAAATTATCAAATGTGAACGTGTCGCCTTCCACAATAAGCCGAAAATTATCGTGGGTATACACGGATTTGCCACCTTGAAAATTTGGCTCAACATTCGAGGTTGTTCCAAAAAAAGCGGCAACCAATTCGTCCATGTTAAACGATTGCGGCATCACTTTTATTTGCGACTTTGGTTTAAATTCTTTGGGAATCGTCGTGTATAGACTAACCTTGTTTTGAGACATAAACCTTGAAATGGCGTCTTCCTGTGCTTGAGTTAGGTTATATTTGTCATTGCTATAAATGATAAGCACACCTAAAAAAGCGTTCACAATTACCAAAAAAACAATCGCAAGATTTTTTGCTTTATCCCAGTTCACAGAGCAACTCCTTTCTTAGTTCAAGATTTTTTATTTAACGAGGGCTTGTAAGTTTTGTTTCGGCACTTTTTGTGTAAGACATTCCGTTAATATCCAAGTACCAGTAAAGTTCAAGCTCATCTGATGCGTCAAACTTATAGCTTAAGGAGATATTGTTTAAAGCTAAATCGTTCGGGCTTTCGCCGACTTCAAGCAAGTTTTGCACAACATCTTCAAAAGGCAGTCTGGCTGTTCGCAGTTCAAATACATCGAGAGTGAACTCGTAAACTATTTTTCTGTATTTGGTAACAACGCCGTTTTCAACAATAATTTCGATGGGGTACTTGAGAGAAATTTGTGAATTGCTTAAATTTTGGTTAAGCAAAGGCATGTCATTGATTGTGTAATTAAAGTAAAATGTGTTGCTGTTTTCATTCTTTGCAATGTCTGCCAAGTAATACTCATTTGTCACGGCAGTGTCATGCGAAATAAATTGTATGGCGGTGTTATAATCATTTGCTACAGACTGTGCCAAGTGGCGGTCAATGACTTGATAGCGTGAGTATTCGAGAATATCCATTTCACTCGGAAGTGCCGCTGGATAATATTTTACGAGGGTACTCTCGTCGCTATAAGTAAAGACGTTGTCCGCAGAAATAGCCTCCCATTTTGTTCCAGAACCTGCAAAAAACGGATTTACTTTTTTCTTAATGTAGTCAATTAAAAGTCCACCTTGATCCATGTACTGATTTTTAACTTTGACAGACATATAATTATAACCGTCTTTATCGACTTGGGGAATAAAGAAATTGCGTGAATAAACATATTTTAACCGACTCTCGCTTTGATTTACGCTGTTGATAGAATCAGAAATTTGCTTCTCCAGAAAAACATTGTGAATAGCATAAGTGTACGCTTGGCTTGTCGTTTGGTCATAAAACGTAACAATGATATTTGTGTCATCATGCACTTGAACAAATATGTAGTTGAACAATTTTAGTTTGGAAGTAAGCGAACTTTTTGTTTGTGGATAAGACAGTGTAAAAACATTGGTCGGCATCGGTTCGGTATATTGAAAAAAATAACCCTTGTACTGTAGCATATCAGAAAAAGGAACAACTTGAGCACCCTTGTACTCGCCCCTTGTAAGTGCAGCCGTAATTGCCTCGTCACAATTATTTTTTTGTGTACTGCTGTCGAGTTCTGAATATTTCAAGTCAAAAAACCCATCGCCAAGAATGGTTACGATTCTTGGGGGTCGCACAAAATAGTTTTGTTCGGCCTCCAGATTTGGCTCGGGCTCAAAAACAAACGAACTTAAAGTAGAAAAAAAGTCATGGTTGGAAATTTCATCAAACCATAACCTTCCTGTCAAGTAAGCCGCACTGATTACAAGTACTATTATAATAATCTGTTTAATTTGACCAACCATACGTTCAGCTCTCTCAAAAAAAATTTAAACTGTCTCGGTGCTCTCATTTACTGTTTTAGAAAAACGTAAAATCATTGTTGTGCCACGCCCAACTTCGCTGGTTGCAAGAATTTTTCCGCTATGAGCCTCCATAATTTCTCTGGCAATGGCAAGACCGAGCCCAGTGCCACCCATTTGACGAGAGCGGGCTTTGTCCACACGATAAAAGCGTTCAAAAATTCGTGGCAAGTCCTCCTTGGGGATACCCATGCCAGAATCCTTAATATAAATTCTAAAGTACTTGTCAGTTTCTTCAATGCTAATATTTATTTTGCCGTTTTCATTTGTGTATTTAATGGCGTTGCTAATGATGTTTGTAAACACTTGGTTAATACGATAAGGGTCGCCGTTTATGATAAACTTGGCATCAAAATCCTCGTAGTCCATTGTTTGATTTTTTTTCTCGGCTAAAATTATATTTTGGCGAATACATTTTTTGAGTAGTGTAATTAAGTCGACGGATTGCATCTCCATTTTTAATTGCTTGGAATCAAAACGAGTTAAGTCGAGCAAGTCTTTCACAAGCAAAGTCATGCGATCCGTTTCAGAATTGATGACTTCTAAGAAATCAACCGCAACTGCACGATCATCAAGAGCACCGTCAAGTAAAGTTTCCGCATAACTCTTAATGGTGGTTAATGGGGTGCGGATCTCATGTGAAACATTGGCAACAAATTCTTTACGCATATCGTCAAGCTTTTTGTGTTTGGTAATATCTTGTAAAACAACGACAAGCCCATCCACGCTATTGTCTTTATCAAAGTATGGAGTGAAGTTTGCGTTAATAAATTTTTCGCCGATGGAGAAGGAAGAATCTTTGATCACATCGTTTTGCAAAGAACGGATGTCTGTGATGTCAATGCAAAGGATTTGCATCATCTCCGCAAAAGGCACGTCCTGTATACTTGTTAAGTTTAAAAGTTCCAGTGCTGAATAATTTGCATGGATTAAAGAACCGTTATAATCATACGCCAAAACGCCGTCGGACATATTGTGTTGGATAATTTCCATTTTGTTTTTTTCGCTTGCCATGTTTGAAATGGAGGAACGAAGCTCTTTCACCATGTGGTTAAAGCTTTCGGCAAGTTGTCCAATTTCGTCCTTGCTTTCTACTTCTATAACTTGGTCGAGCTGGCCATTTGCAATTTCTTTGGATTTTTTGGTAAGCATGATGATAGGATCGGTTAGTGTATTGGCAAACAAAAAACCTAAAAGCCCTGTCAAGATCAGAGCAAGCACCACGGTAAATGCCATAGTGATGCTCTGTTGCCAAAGGCTCGTGTTCATGCTTTGTGCGTCCATACGTGCAAAGATCACGTATTTTACAGTTTGTTTATTCTCATCCAAAATAGGGTAGGCATAGTTAAACCATTCCCGATATTGGTATAGGTCTTTGCTAACAGTAAACTTTTCTGTTTTGCTCAAGGCAGAAATAATGCTTGAGTCAACAAACTCTGCGTTTTGTGAAGCGGTGGAGGCGATGGTCACACCCATGTTGTTTAAGATATTACCCTCAATGGGGTTATAAGACTGCGTGGCAATTTCTTTTAAAACAACAGGAAAAGAAGCTTCCTCGTTGCCAAGAATAACTTGTTCATGGATTTTTTTTGCGTATGAGGTGAGCACGTCACGTGCCTCATTTGTCTCTTGAATTTTTACACGGCTAAGCATAAAAGTTCCGCTAAAAATCATAACGATAAAAACAAGGGCAAGGTACATTAGAACCCATTTAAGTTTTAAGCTTTTCATAGTGCACCTCGCTGTCAGCCACCAAAATAGTAGCCAACGCCACGTTTAGTAAGTATATACTTAGGTGAATCAGGCGTATCTTCAATTTTTGAACGCAAGCGTCTGATTGTCACATCAACCGTTCTCACGTCGCCAAAGTATTCATAACACCAAACTTTCTCAAGCAACGCTTCACGTGAGAAAACTTGGCTGTTTTGTGAAGCCAAAAATTTCATAAGCTCAAACTCCCTTGGCGTAAGTGCAATCACTTCGCCACGGCGGCTTATCTCAAAGCGGTCAGAGTCGATGGTAATATCACCATAAACTTGCTTGTTGCCGTTGGTATCGGGCACTTGAGCAAGCTCCACAGGGTCACGGCGTCTTAAATGGGACTTGATTCTCGCCAGAAGCTCACGAGTGCCAAAGGGTTTTGTTACATAATCATCGGCACCCAGTTCAAAGCCCAGCACCTTGTCAATTTCTTCCGCACGTGCAGTTAGCATGATAATTGGCACTTGAATTTGAAGCTCACGTAATTTTCTGCAAACATCAAAGCCGTCCATTTCAGGCATCATAATATCGAGTAGAATAAGTTCGGGGCTTTCGGATAGGGCAAGCGCAAGTCCTTGCTTGCCGTCGTAGGCACAAAAGACAGAGTAACCTTCTTTGGTTAAGTTGTATTTTACAATATCCGAAATATTTTTTTCATCGTCCACAATTAAAATCTTTCTGCCCATAAAACTCTCCTTCGCTTAACTACCAAAACTATTTGGTTCCCACTTCAATAATTTCTACAACAGGCGGAGCGATGATCTTTGAAGAAATTTCTTTTTTCTCGGTTTCAATGCCGTTAATTTTTATTAGTTGCCCTGTCACTTCTTTTTGTCCGTCCTTGCCGGCTTGCAGAACTTTTCTGTAACTGCGAGCTTTGGTTGCATTCGGACGTTCTTCCACAGGACGTTTTGCTACATCAGTATAGGTTACTTCTTCCACTGTGCGAACAGAGAGAAGCGGCTTATTAAGCGGCAGCAACACTTTTTGCCCCACAGAAAGCGTGGAACCAGGGGTGATTGACGGATTTAACTGATAAAATTTATCTTGCGTGATTTGTTGTTTATTGCAAATGATCCAAACATTGTCGCCGCTTTTTACAATATAATCTTGCTCAAGCTCGGCTTGAATGGATAATCTTGCAATCGCTTGTTCATCTGTTGCGATGGCACCAGAAGTTACAAACTTTGGCGAAATTTTAAAGTCCTCAACGAATGTTGCTTCTTTTACCGTTTCTGTTTTGTATTTGTTTAAAACAGATTCTTTGACTTTGTTGGCGGTCTCCAAGTTTTTTACAATGGCGATGGATACGTTGTTCACAAATATTTCTGATGCTTGCACTTTATATTCGGAATCGGAAAACTTTTGGTATACTGCACTGATTGCATAGTCGCCGTCTGAAAGTTTCTTCTTGGATTTATGCACA
>JAVBKL010000241.1:0-9832 GCA_031554055.1 Eubacteriales bacterium
GCATAGTTAAAAAAGAAGTGATAAAGCCAACTGACAAGCAATATACATATTCTATAATGAGTATGTTAGGTGGTCTTTCTATGTTTCTATCAGAACAGGAAGCTGTAGAGTATATCAACTTAAACAAAAGAAAATTACTAACGGAACTTAAAGAAATGGAAATGAAAACAGTTTACGAGAACGATAGTATAATCATAAATGTTATGAACGCAAGCGGTAAGCTACTTAAATTGATAAGTCGTTACAATCCGAACAGAGAGATAAAAGAGGTGTTCAAAGAAATGATTGACCTAAGACTTATCGTTTAAGGGGTGGACTGCATTGCTAAAGTGTGCTATATATGCTCGTGTATCAACGGATGAGCAAGGAACAAGCATTGTCAATCAGCAAGAGTATTTCAAAGAGTACATAATAAGAAATAAATACGAAGTGTACGATATATATACAGACGAGGCGTTTTCGGGAACAGAAACTACAAAGCGATTATCATTTCAACGCCTTATGCAAGACGGTAAGGACAAAAAATATGATATACTTCTTGCTAAATCATATTCACGTTTTGGGCGTAACCAACGTGAAACACTTACTGCTTTAGCTGAACTGTTTGAAAACGGAATACGCATTATTTTTATTGAAGATGGACTTGACAGCCAACGTGATAAAGGACAATTCGGACTTTTTGCATGGTTAGCGGAACAAGAAGCAAGAAAAGTATCAGAACGTATTAAACTAACATGGCAACACTACAATCAACAAGGAAGAATACATACAACCAATGCTCCGCATGGATATGAGTACAACAGGGAGATTAAAAACTTTGTAATCAATGAAAGTGAAGCAGAGATAGTACGGTTGATTTTTAATATGTACTTAAAAGGTGATGGCGTTAGAAGAATAGCCAATTTCCTTAATGCAAATGGTTACAGAACCAAAGCAGGCTGTGAATGGTCTATGTTTCTGTTAAAGAATATACTGAGCAATGAATTTTACATAGGTAGTCTTGTGCAGGGAAAGCGAAGGACTATAGATGTAACCATAAAGAAATTAGAAAATATTGACCCTAAAGAATGGATAGTACATAAAAACAATCACGAAGCCATACTATCAGAACAGGATTTTTTTGCCGTGCAAGAGTTATATCAAAAGCGTTCTAAATTGGTGATGGATAATAGAGAATCAAGACAAAGTAACTCTCATTTGTTTTCTAACATTGTGAAATGTAAAATATGTGGGGCAACATTCACTTACAAACGTAAAAAAGTAGAAAACTATAGACCGCATTACTCATGCGGAAACTATGAACAAAAAGGAGCAAAAGGTAGTGAACACAAAAGGAACTCAATCACAGAAGAACTGTTGATACATCTTATTAAATCCGAACTTGCAAGGATAAGCAAAAATGATTTTAACTACATAAAAGATTGTTTTAAGCAAAAAAAAAATGTCTCAAAGCCAACCACTGCAACCGATATAAAAAAACTTGATATGAGAATAGAAGAAAAAACAAACTTATCTATGTCACTTTTAACTGCCTATGCAAAAGGAATGGTAGGAGAAGTGCAGTACAAGTTGCAAAATGAAACAATAGAAAAAGAATTGAAAATTCTTATGGAGCAAAAAGAAAAGCTAATAGCGGAATCAAAGCTGATTATTTTACATGGTGATGAAGAAAAGAAAGCCATACAGCTTGTAGAGGCGTTATTGGGGTTAGAAACAGGGCATTGGACAAATGAGATGATGAAAAGAATTGTTGAAAGAATTGAGGTAGATATGTTAGTTGGTGAAACTAATATTTTTTTTAAGTTTACTGTACCAAGATGATTATGTCAGCAGGTTCTTGTTTTAGGGGTTATTTCTTTGGACTTCAAGAAACACTTGTTCCTGCAATCAATCAAGTTCTTGAACAAGTCGTTAGAATGACTGTAATTTTTCTCTTAGCTGGAATCATGATGCCACTCGGTCTTGCATACGCTTGTGCGGCGGCGGTAATTGGCATTGTTGCCGAAGAAGTTTTTTCACTTATTTACATACTGGCATCTTACAAAAAATTCAAAGTTAAAAACATCTTAAATAAAAAGCCAACGATGAATCCCATTGTGTCACTTTCTATATTGTTTGCTATGGCGATGCCACTTACAGCAAACAGAGTGACTGGTTCGTTACTGACGACTTTTGAAAATATGCTGATACCGCAACGGCTACAGCTCTATGGCATGACTGCAAAAGAAGCGATCAGTGCTTTTGGGCAACTGACAGGCATGGCACTACCGATTATTTATTTTCCGTCCGCTTTTTTGATTTCACTCTCCATATCGCTTGTGCCGTCAATTTCGGAAGCGTCCACCGTTAAAAATTTTTCTCGGGTGCAGTTTGCCGCTTCCCGTTCCATTTTGTTTTCGTCGATCATCGGTTTTTGTGCCGCCAGTTTATTTGTGGTATTCTCAAATGAACTTGGGCAAATTATTTACAAACAAGATATTAGCCATATGCTCATGTTCTTGGGCGTAATGAGCCCATTTTTGTACATGCAAGTCGTTTTATCAGGAATTTTAAACGGCTTGGGTTATCAGGTGTTTTTATTTCGAAACAGCTTAATTTCATCGGCAATCACAATTGCGTTCGTTTATTTCTTGATTCCAAAAATGGGTATCGACGCTTTTATTTTGGGTTGGTTTGTATCACTGGTGCTTGTTTGTTATTTAGAAATAGAAAAACTCCGAAGCAATGTTCACTTGGAGTTTGAGTTTAGTAAATGGTTTTTTAAACCGCTTCTTGCTGCTGCAGCCACAAGTTTGGTTATGAAGTTCGTAGCCGTAAATTTCTTATTGCCTTTTTTTGGCAACGGACTGGGTCTTTTAATTTCGGTAGTGATTTTAAGTGTGGTATATATGTCTTTAATCATTCTTCTTGGCTGCTTAACAACAAAAGAAATTGCTGATTTAATTAAATCAATAAAACCAAAAAACGCTGACAGCTCTAAAAATAAAAGTTTTATGCTTTAACTTATATTCACTTTGCGTCTTTTAATCCCAATGATTATCGCCGCAATAACAACAAGCACGCCCGATAAAACTTGAGATACCGCAACACCTGTTCCCCATATATGGAGTTGGTCTGTACGTAAGCCTTCAATGAACATGCGGCCAATTCCATATCCTAATATATATAAGAAAAATATTTCGCCATCAAACTTTTTATTTTTCTTGTATACGTTTAAAAGAATAAAAATAGTTAAATTCCAAAGTGACTCATATAAGAAAGTCGGATGCACTTGTATATAAGAAACGCTGTCAATTGAAAACGCTTTGTCAAAAACTTTTTGTGGCACACTTCTTACTGAATCCAATGTCAGCCTCATAGCAAGAAGTGAATCTGTGTATGTACCAAACGCTTCACGGTTGAAGAAATTGCCCCATCGCCCAAAGGCTTGCCCTAAAATTAAGGCAGGAGCGGCAGTATCGGCAAAAAGCCCAAAGCTTAGTTTTTTCCATTTGGTGTAAACAATTGCAGTGATAACCGCCGCAATGATTCCGCCATAAATCGCAAGTCCGCCCTCTCTTATCGCAAAAATTTTAATCGGATCGTCTTTGTACGTGTCCCAAGAAAAAGCCACGTAGTACAGTCTTGCACCAATGATGCAAAATATTAGGGCATACAACAAAAAATCATAATAAACATCTGGGTTTTGACCAGTACGTTTCGCTTCATGAACAGCGTAAACGATACCAGCCAAAACGCCCATAGTAATAAAGACACCATAAAATAAAATAGGAAACCCAAATATTCTGACCGCAACTTCTGGCAGATGCTCAATAAAAATTCCTACATTAGGAAATGCAATTTCGTAAACCATTAACTCTCCCCCGACTATTAAGAGCTATAGGGACTAACCACCGAAGTAACGTAATTATCCTCCCTTAATAGCTTTTTAAACCTCAATTCAATTTCTTCATACGTTAGCGAATGATAGGCTTTAATCGCATCAAACAAATCAATCCCTTTAAATGAAAACTCCATTTGTCCTGTTGCTATGTTATCAATGGAGTTAAAACTCCGCACGTATCTACCCAGATGTTTTTTTCTTATCTGTTCAAAACGAACTTTATTAAGCCCTTGCATTCTAATTCTTGAAAGTTCACCAAGCAAGCGGTTTGCAACTTCTCGTGGTCTGTCTGATGTGTTTGAAAACACAGCCGTACCGTAAAACAGCCCAGAAATATATTCAATCACAAACGGGCCATCTATTAACTTGTCATTATATAGCTCTTCAAAAAAAGTTGAACTTTCTCCCGAGACAATATCCAAAACAATCTTGCTCGCAATTACTTTCTTTATATAGCTCATTTGAAAATCCGTATCTTTAAAACCAATCTGGAACATCGGCCTTGCAAGCGACATATTTTTTTCTGCATAGTTTTTGACAATTGACTTTGGTTCCTTGCCATAAAGTCTGTCTATCGCAATTTTTTCAATCGGCTTTGAATGTTTTTCAGCCACATACACAACTTCCTCAGGCGATACATCTCCCACGCATACCAAAACCATGTTGGACGGTCTGTAAAACGTATGATAACAATCCAAGAGTTGCTCTTTTGTAATTTCATTGATGCTACTAACACTGCCCGCAATATTGTTTTTTATTGGACAAGTCTTATACATAGCGTATAACAAGTTGAGGTGCATAATCCAAAAAGGGTTGTCATCATACATTTCTATTTCTTGGGAAATAATGCCCTTCTCTTTTTCAACATTCTCATTGGTCAAATGTGGTTCACTTGTAAATTTTAAAAGCAAACTCAAGCTTTTGTAAAAATTGTCGTCACAGGTGAAATAATACGCTGTGTTCGAGAAATTTGTAAACGCATTCACACTTGCTCCAAGTTTTGAAAATTCATCAAACACATTGAACTTTTTATTTTCAAACATTTTATGTTCAAGAAAATGTGCAATCCCTTGTGGCATAACATTTTTCTTTTGCCCAATTTTAAATTCATTGTCCACAGAACCATAATTTACGCCTATGATCGCTTGCTTATCAACAAATCCAGCTTTCTGGATTATATAACATTTCAAACCACTTGACAATGTTTTAAAATAAATCTTCTCTTTTAGCAAGCCGTCAAACTTAACGCTGTCCATTGGCTTCCCCCTTGTTTGCTTGCAACATAAATACCGTATCAAAATGCAGTTTTTCTGCAATCGGTGGCAATTCCTCTTTCTTGACTTTATTAATTCGCTCTATGCAGTTCACTATGCTGTCAGAGTCTCCAAGCATTTTTTGCGATACATTGAAGTCAATTAAATTCATTTGAGCATCATCAATGCTTTTGAATTTCTTTATCAGACCCTTTTTGGCATTTGAAAAAACTTCGTCCGAAAGCTTATCATTTTTTAAAAACTCAATTTGCTCATTCGTAAGTTCTATCACTCGCTCAAAATTTTTCGAGTCCACTCCTGATTGAATAAACACGATTCCTTTAAACCTATAAATAAAAGAATTGATATAATAACAAAGACTTTCCTTTTCACGAACATTTGCAAAAAGTAATGAGTTTGAGCCGCCGCCAAGCGTCTCATTTAAAACCATCAACCGATAAAACTCATCCCCTACATTTTCAATTCCTGTTCGAAAACCCATGCAAATTTTGCCTTGCGTCATGTCACAATCTTCGACAATTCTCTTAAGTTCCTTTTTTTCAAAGTCTGTGGTGGATTTTTCAATTTCTGTTAAGTTGCTATTTGCAAATTCGAAAAGTTTTTCAACTTCTTCTTTCAGCTCTTCTTCTTTTTCGTTTGACAAAATGAAAAAGTCAATCGGAGCGTTCGATAATAGACCTTGATAATGTTTGTATGCCGACTGTGGCGTTATTTTTTCAATATCTTCTACATATCCATCGCCGTAAATCCCAAACTTTTCATCCGCACACATATTTTCTAAACATTTTAGCTTAGTATATTCTGCTTTATTATTAATCCTGCTCTCGATGGCTAATTTTAAATTCGTTTTTTCAATTTCAAAGTAACTTTCCTTAAAACCAACTCCGCTGTCACTTTCTTCAATGATCGGATTGGTTATAATATCTTTCAAAAACTCCAGTGCTTGAACACGCAGTTTCTTGTTATCTGTTAGAAACTCCAAATAAAATTGAATGAGTTGTTGCTCGCCCTTCTTTACAATTTGCGAGCCAAAGATACAACCATACATTTCTTCAAGGACAGAATTTACTTTTGATAACAGATCATATTTTTTACTTCCTCTTTGCAAATAATTTGGAATCAGTGCATTAATCGTAGCGTTTTCTCTGCAAAGCTCTTGCTTAATTAGCAGACAGACTACGGTTGTTTTAAATTTTTTACTTTTGATGAAATGTAATTTCACAATGCACCTCACTTATTCTCAATGGCAACTGCATGAGCAATACCCGGAATAGTTTCTCCCTGTTGAACACTTGTCGGGCTCATTAAGGCTCCAGTTGGGATAAATAAAATTTTATTAATTTTTTTCTCCATCAACTGTTTATAGAAGTATCCGGCAAAAGTAACCGCAGAACAACCACAACCACTCCCCCCAGCGTGGGTATCTTGTGTATCTTTATCAAAAATTTCTATTCCGCAATCTGTGTAGTTATTCAGCTTATATCCCTCTTCTTCCATGAGCTTTATTACCAAGTCCTTACCAATATGCCCAAGGTCGCCTGTTGCTATCACATCGTAATAATCTGGCGTTCTGTTCAGTTCTTTAAAGTGGGCAAGCAAAGTTGAAACTGCCGAAGGTGCCATTGCCGCCCCCATGTTGTTCGGGTCAGTAATGCCCATATCAACAATCTTACCTGTTGTAATTGCTGTGATAAATGGTCCTTCTCCGTCCTTCGTAAGAATCGCAGAGCCTTGCCCTGTTACTGTCCAGGAAGCCGTTGGCGGTCTTTGTGAACCTAAATTAAGTGGAAAACGAAATTGCTTTTCAGCAGAACAGAAATGACTGGACGCACCCACAAGAACTTTTTCGGCAAATCCCCCATCAATTAAAACAGAGCCAAGGCTCATTGCCTCGCCCATTGTGGAACAAGCACCAAACAAACCAAAGAAAGGGATTTCTAAATCTCTAACTCCAAATATTGTGCCTGTTGTTTGATTCAGCAAATCTCCCGACAGAATATAGTCAATATCTGTTTTTTGAAATCCTGATTTTTCAATCGCAAGTTCTAGGCTCTTCTTAGAAATTTCGCTTTCTGCTTTCTCCCAACTATCAGCCCCACATAACATGTCTGCAAGCACTACGTCAAAAAAATCTGCAAGTGGGCCTTCCCCCTCTTTGGGTCCAACCACTGACGCAACGGATTTTATGTTGACTGGATTTTGAAAAAGAATCGATTGTTTGCCATGTTTTTTCAAGTCATAAACCTCATTTCAAAATATAATAAAAGATGCCAACGATTACGGAAGCCACCGTTCCATAAACGATTACGGGGCCTGCAATCACAAACATTTTTGCTCCAACGCCCATTATATAACCTTCTTTTTTAAACTCAATTGCTGGCGAAGCAACTGAATTTGCAAACCCTGTTATTGGCACAATTGAACCGGCACCAGCAAATTTTCCGAGTTTTGAATACACGCCAAGTCCTGTAAGAAGGATTGCCGCAAATATTAATATGATAGAATTATACATGCCAGCATCATCTTTAGTAAAACCCATTCCCACAAAGTAATTGACTATAAACTGACCTATATCGCAAATCAGCCCTCCAACAATAAACGCTTTCATGCAATTTGTTAGCAATGCAGAGTTTGGCGAAGCCTTGTTTACCATGTCTTGATACTTTTCTTTCGCTTGCGGTGTTTGTTCCAAATTTACTCCTCCTATGTTTGAAAATAAAAATTATTCATTTAAAAAAAATCCGGGAATTAAGTAATAACCAAGTGAACCAAAAAGTTTTCCAAAGGCGATTGCCAAAATAAAATAAACCATGCCTCTTTGAATCTTTGCACGTCTCGTTAAAATTGGAATAACATCTAGCACTTCCGCCAATGACATGGCAAGACAGCCAACAAAAATTCCACTCGAGAAACTGCCGATTCCAACTAAAATTTTGTTTAATGAAAACTGAACATCAAAAAAGGTAAGAACCGTGCCAAGCACACCACCAAACATGATTGCTTCTTCGTACAGTTTGATTTTGTCTGTCGTTTTTGTTTTTTGAGCAAGACGAGGAACTATGCCAATAATTGCAATGAATGCAAATACCGCACCCGATATAATTACACCCGAACTAAATCCAAATAAAATAACAGCAAACTGTCTAGCGGTTTCCATCACGTATTCTTTCTGTATTTAAAGTATCAATCATCGTTTCTGTCACGCTGCTTTCATAAACAGACATTTCAACTTCTATAGGCGTCGGGTCGCCGTCTATTTTCTTACCAAAAGCGTGGTTAAAAAATACAATGATTCCAGAAGCAAGTCCAATACAGTACGGAACCACTATGATCAGTGGATTTTCTTTTCGTTCGCCCAAAAAGATGTAATGCATATTCTCAAAAATTTTGCTCATCTGCGAGTCTGTGTAAAAACTCATGATTGCCGTAGCGGAACCAGTAAATAAAATGAGTAAGACAAAGATGATTTTTAAAACCTTTAAGCTTTTGATGTCTTTTGATTTAACAGGTGAATAGTCAATTAAAATATCTGGCTCACCTAAGTTGATTATACTGTGTTCTGGAAAAACAATTTTAAGTTGCTTAACAATATCCGTTACCGAAACCAAAATACTCGTTTTCTCTTTTAGTTTTATATCAATAATTTTTGTGTTTTTCACTTGCTCGATTATTTCATCGTCTGCAACAACTTCCGAAATATCTTGTACGAGCAACTCTTTTCGCTCGGCAATACTAGCCTTTTTCACAGGTTTGATGTATATTTCCACCCCTATCATCTCCTAGTAAAAATGTTCCTGTGTATTCTTTGGCTGGCTGTTTTGAAAAAAATACGCCAATGGACAGCAATACTATTATTGCACAAACACTTACAAACAAACCAATTTTTATGTTTCCAATTTTTATGTTTACAAATCTAACGTTTTCTCGCTTTCTGTCTTTTAACATTTTCACGCCTCCATTTATAAAGATATTTGACAGTATTTCAAAAAATATTCAAAGCACGCACACTTGTCCAAAACAGGAATACTGTAAAGAAATACTAAAATTGCTAGTATTTTAAAAATTCTCAAGGAGATGATTTTATGCAGCGACCACCAGAAAGCTTTAGCTTAGGAAAAGTTGCGGTTCAAGCACCAGACCAATTTTCCGGAAGTTTCAACGACGATCATTCTTTTAACGTTTCAGATAAGGAAGTGATCGGCTCAGTAAAATCTACAAAAGAGCAAAGCTTATACATTTCACAAGTAGAAGTAAAATCAGAAAATGGCAATAAATTTATGGGCTATTGTTGTGATGTAACAACGCTTGTAGATGCAAGCAAAAAATACCACTTAGCAAAATCACATGAAATTGAAACTTTGTTTCCGATTGAAACCATTAAGAAATTAAGGCAAATTGTAAATTTAGGATTTCCGGTTATGCAAGACTTGGATTTCTTAAACGAGATGGCGGGTACTTATGGCTTAACTTATGACAGCTCACTTTTGGCTACTCAAGCAGCTATTTGGTCACTGACCAATCCATCGGACTACGCGACTTCCAACCAAAATCCCGAAAATATCAATAAGCTTACACAGTACTTACTTGAAAACAAAAATTCCGGTTGGGACATGAACGATGTAGAGGAAAGGGGGAAAAGAATTAAGTTTACAAGCGACAAGAGCTGTGTGATTGA
>JAVBKL010000070.1:0-2582 GCA_031554055.1 Eubacteriales bacterium
GTTTTGTAATAATATACATTGATACTATTTCATCATATGGATATTGAAAATGAAATAGTATCAACCGGGAAACCAAGGGACAATATTGCTCCTTGGTTTTTTTATTGACAACTCCAAAATATTCGTATTGTTTGGGTGATCAAGATTAGTGTTATGTAAACCCTCACATTAATATGATACAAGCATATACTATTTGTTGTGAAACCCCTATAGCAAAAATTTAATAACAACCCCAAAAGGGAATAATTAATAAACCACAACCAGGGGAAGTAGTAAAATGTTGAAAAAACACTATAACTTAATACCTAAATGGCAGTGTGAGTGGGTGGCGACCATCCAAGTGCAGTAAGTTTTTTTAGGTAAGAATTAATTTTTTTCTCTGTGTTAAATTTGGTATAATAATCGACACCCAAGTCGAAAAATTTGCAACCATCTGAAAGTATATGATAGATTGCTATGAGCATGGAGTGAGCAACTGCAACAGTTGCACGATTTTTGCCACGACGAACTACTAGACGGTCATACTGTGCACGAAAAAAAGTGTTTTTATTTTTGACAGCAGATTTAGCGCATTGAATGAGGGTGGTTTTGAGCGTTTTATTGCCCTTCGTTGTTTTACCACTTTTGCGCTTACCTGCACTCTCGTTATTTCCAGGGCTTAATCCCGCCCATGAAAAAATAATTGAGTATTACCTCAAGATAGCTGTGTCCCATGTTGAACGTGGCGCAGACAGAAAAAGCTATGTGAACTCTATGGAATATTTCAAAAAAGCAAAGGCAATTTACATAAATATTCTTGACGATAAAACACGTTGGCTTGATAAACTGTCAGAAATTCGTGAAGTAAATAAAAAACGTCGCGCATTTTTAGAAGAATCAAAAGTTTTGGACTAAGAAAATTATAGCAAAATAATACCATTCGTCAAATGTAGCAATGAATACAAATTCTAGAATAAGTAAACATATTCTTGTCAATCGATATATGTTTATGTATAATAAAATTAATAATATTTGAATACTAATATAAATTTGAGGAGAGTTGCATTAATGCAGAACAAAAAAACAAAAAAAAGGCGCAATATGGAGCAGCGTTTGGCTTCTGAAATGATTTTGCTGAGTATAGTCGGAATGATTATCGTAATGGGAATAAGTTTTATTGGCAGCGAAAGAATAATAAAACGTGAAACGTTGGCTAAAACACAGGAAGTAGTCCATGCAGGTTCAGAAAACATATTTGGCCAGTTGAACAAAACGATTTCTATGGTCAACTCTTTAGGAAGCATTGCTGTTAACTTGGGAGACCACGACAGTGCACAGAAAATGCTCATATCTCAGCTTGCCTCTTCCCCAGAACTGATAGATGTTTATATTGGATTATCTGATGGCTCTGCTATTTTTGGAAACCCTGCTCCTGTTGATGCGAGTTGGAATGCAACAGATGGACAGTGGTATAAATCGGCTATGGCTGACCAAAACAAAACGATAATATCAGAACCGTACTACGAGCCTTCACTTGACACAATGGTGATCACAATTTCACGTTATGCAGGTAAATTTATGGGAATGGACGCTTGTATGTCTGCAGATATGGAGATTTCTGGATTGGTTGAATCAGTTTCTAGTTTGAAGATGGCAAAAGGCGGATATGCTTTTTTAGTCGGTAATGAAGGAAATATTATAGCTCATCCTGAGTCTAAGTTTGCACCTACCGAGGCTAATTTATTTCATATGACTGATGACCCGGGTTACAAGATTGTAGTAGACGATAGCCAAAAAGGAATTCAGGGCATTCTTATAAAAGACTATGACGGCATAAATCGCTTTATGAACTACGCACCAGTAGGTGAAACGGGGTGGGTTCTTTACTCTGCGACTCCGCGCATGGTCGTAATCCAGCCTCTTATAGCGGGGATGACATGGCAAGTTATTGCATACGGTTTTGTGCTTTGTGCTACAGTGCTTTTCGTTATTTACCGCACAAGGGCTTTAATTCAGAAAACACTTGAAAGAATAACAACAGCAACTGAAGCTTTATCCAAAGGTGATATGAGTTTCACAGTGCGCCATATAACGACAAAAAGCGACGCTATAGGTAATCTGTACCAACATTTCGGAGAAGTATTCTTAACGATTGACCACCTAATAAAAGACATGGATTTCATGGCAAAGCTCCAAATTGATGGTGATTATGAAGCTTTTATCAACGAGGATAATTATAGTGGTGCATACCTTGAAATTGTCAAAGGAATAAATGCAATGGTCGGCATGTATGTTCGAGATACGCAGGAACTCTATGCTGTGCTCGGTTCTTTTGGTTCAGGTAACTTTGATAAAGATGTAAGGGTATATCCGGGCAAAATGGCAGTAGCAAATAATGTTATAAATGCATTGCGAAGCAATCTACGTTCTATCACAAATGAAATAAACTCATTGGCGATTACAGCGTCTGAGGGCAACCTTAAAATGCGAGCGAAAACAGATGGTTTTCATGGAGATTGGGCATGTATGGTTTCAAATCTCAACGGTCTGATGGATACAGTTGTAACCCCTATACAGGAATCCTCAAATGTGCTCATGAAAAT
>JAVBKL010000130.1:0-6913 GCA_031554055.1 Eubacteriales bacterium
AAACCATCACGATGTACAGTCCAATCGGCGAAGCACCAATTGTTATAATCGACGAGATGACGATTAAAATTGCACCAGTGATTCCGCCTATACCAAACCCAGGTATGAACAACTCAACAGAAATCAAGATAGCACCAATAACAAGTAATGCAATAGACAACACAACCAATAACATATAAAATCCCCCTTTCTCCTCATAAGCTTTATGTTATAAATATAACCTTTATTCATTGAAAGTGCAATAGGTTTTGCCCCAAACATACATTTTCAAGTCTAAAACGTCATTCCAAACGACCCTTGACTTTTTGTTTTGGCACAGTAATTTTAAACGTAATTTGGTTGTCACATAAGTCGCAATAAATTTCGCCTTGGTAGTTTAGAATAATTTCTTTTGCGATGGCAAGCCCCATGCCTTCGCCCACGCTGCCCTTTGTTGTATATCCCGCCTTAAACATATTTTCAATTTGAACAGACTCCAAGCCTTCTGCATCGTTTGTTATCGTAAATATAAAGCTACTTATGTTCTCCGAAACACCAAGGGCAACTATTCTTCTGTCTGGTTCAAAACCCTTGGCTTCATAAATTGCGTTATCCAGAAGGTTACCCAAAACTCTGCACATTTCCCAACTTGGAATGGAAAAATCCGATAATGTCGTTTTAATATTCATTTGCAAATCAACATCTACCCTTTTGGCGTAAAGACTTTTCACTTGCAAAAGTGCATTGATTGCATTGTCATTCGTTTTAATAAATTGATTCAACTCGCCAATATCGCCATACAACTTATTCAAATATTCTTCTGCACTTTCAAGATCCCCAAGTTCTATAAGCGTGTAAATGACTTGCATATGGTTCAAAAAATCATGGCGTTGCGAACGCATGGCTTGGTTTAAGCTGTCCATATTTAAAATCACTTGCTGTTGTGCCAAGTATTTTTGGTTTGCGAGATAGATTTCCTTGCTCGTTCTAGCAAAAATATAGAATACAACAAGCATGACGATTAAAACTGCAATAAAAACAAAATCAGATAGCACAACACTGGTTTCAAAATAACCCGACAAAACCCGCCATCCAACAAGCACCAAAACAAGACTTAACTGTAGTCCCAACAGAAATGTCAGAATGATATGAAGTTTGTTTTTCTTCATGCGTTCACCTCCATTTTTATAAAAAAAAAGAGCGAACAATCGCTCCTAAACTTTCTATAATCGCTTACTAATATGTGTTTTCTCTTTGGATCTTGCATTGGACGCTGTCACGGAATCATTTGTTGGTACTCCACCAGCCATCAAATTTTGAAGATCACCTCTAAGTTTATGATGACAAGCATCGCAGTACATACCTTTGGTTATTTCTTTGCCGCAAGTTTTGCAAGTAAAATCTCCGGACATACCTTGGGCAAGCTCAAGTCTGCCTTCACGAATAAATTTTGCAATACGCTTCATTGGAACTTCCGTCTCAGCAACAACTTCGTCAAGTGTACAGTCCCTATGTTCATGAATATAATCACGAACCAATAGGAATTGCTCATCTTCTGCTTTTTCACAATCTCTACAAACACTAGACGAAACAAATGAAAACACTTTGCCGCATCTAACACAATTCTTAACTTCCATTCAATAAACCTCCTGTTAATATATTACTAATGAGTGTTAAACGGATTATTAAACAATCTTAAAAAAAACTTATTCTTAAGAATAGTTTTAAATAAAGGGAAACCTACAATTGTGCAGACAACAAATTGCCCAATTGCAACAGAAGCAAAGTTAACTAAAAAAGGTGTTTGATAAAGGTAAGTTAGTTCATAACCAACAATAAGACTCGAGAAAATTGTAGGCCACAAAGTTGCTATAAACAAATTAGGCGATTTTGCAATAAAGAAAACTGCAAGAGCAGTTGCAAACGTTCCAAATACAACGTCGATTATGCCAAGTGGAGAAAACATATTAGATATTAAACAACCTAAAACTACACCCACACCATAAACTGGATTAATGAATGCCATGAGGTTTAAAACTTCCGCAATACGAAACTGAACCATGTTATACCCAAGACCACTAAACCCAAGGGTAAGCACAACGTATAATGCAGCGATAATAGCACAAACCGTTAATGTTGATGTGCTAAAAATATTCTTATTCATTTAAATTCCTCGTTTTAAAATAGAGTGAAAACAATACTTAAACAAACTTATGCCTTACTCAGAAAGCCCAGTTTTTTATAAACACGGCTCAAAGTTTTGTTTGCGATGTATGAAGCATTTTCGGCACTTTCTTTAATCACTTTATCAATATAGTCCTTATCTTTAGAAAGCTCAACAAAACGTTCTTTAATAGGTTTAAACTCATTAACGACTACTTCGCCAACCCTAACTTTAAAATCTCCATACCCAACGCCCGCAAATTCTTGCTCGCACTCGCTTGGAGTTTTTCCAGTGATAACAGAATATATCTCAAGAAGGTTACTGATTCCCGGTTGTTCTTTTGAAAACCTAACGTTGTTTTCAGAATCCGTAACCGCCCTTTTAAACTTATTCAAAATTACATTAGGCTCGTCTAATAAATAAACGCAGCTATTCGGATTGTCGTCCGATTTTGACATTTTTTTAGTCGGGTCTTGAAGATTCATAATTTTGTAACCTGTTTTTGGAATGACTGCCTCCGGAATTTTTAATACATCACCATACAAGTTATTAAACCGTCCCGCAATATCACGGCACAATTCAATATGTTGACGTTGGTCTTCTCCCACAGGAACAATGTCTGTTTGATAAAGAAGAACGTCTGAGGCTTGCAAAACAGGGTAAGTAAATAAACCCGCATTTATATTTTCGGAGTTCTTTTGTGACTTCTCTTTAAACTGCGTCATACGAGAAAGTTCGCCCATATAAGTAAAGCAATTCAGCACCCAAGCAAGTTCTGCATGAGCCGATACGTGCGATTGAAAATAGACAATGCTCTTGTCGGGCTCAAGGCCACAGGCAAGACACAAAATCAAAGCGTCCCTAGCCTCCTTACGCAAAGTAAGGGGGTCACGCCTAATCGTAATTGCGTGTAAATCAACAATACAGTAAAGACAGTTATACTCTTCTTGTAATTTAACCCAATTCTTGATTGCTCCCAAATAATTGCCTAAGTGGGGTACACCTGTTGGTTGAACACCACTAAAAGCAATTTTCTTTTCTTTGCTAAAATTCAACATAGCAACAACTCCTTGCGATTAAATCACAATAAAAAAATCAACCTAAAACCTTTTTTACTGCGTCGAGCACTCTGTCTGGTTGAAACGGCTTAACAATAAAGTCTCTTGCACCGGCTTGAATAGATTCAATAACCATTGCTTGTTGTCCCATTGCGGAACACATAACAATTGTAGCATTGGCATCTGCAGCTTTGATACCCTTGGCAGCTTGGATACCATCCATTTCTGGCATAGTAATATCAAGCATAACTAAATCAGGATGCAACTCTTTATATTTTTCAATAGCTCTCAAGCCATTTTCTGCCTCACCAATGACATTGTAGCCGTTCTTAGTTAGTATATCTTTAAGCATCATTCGCATGAATGCCGCATCATCTACTAACAGGATAGTCTTTCCCACAATTAATCACCCCTAAAATTATGTATAAGTTAAAACATACCACCTATAGTATAAGTTTTTAAAAAATAAATGTCAAGAAGAAAAGATATTCTGCTCCATTTTTTTTGGTTATAATTAGAACATTTTTTTTCTTGCCATAAAATATGCCGTTAAAGTACAAATTCCTAAAGAAATAATAATGATAATCGGAAACCCAATTGGATTGTCCGCAAATGGAATATTCATGAGGTTCATACCAAACATACTGGCAATCACCGTCGGAATAGACATTAAAATCGTAACCGACGCTAAGAACTTCATTGCAATATTCAGGTTGTTAGAAATAATGGATGCAAATGTGTCCATCGTACTGCTTAAAATATCTTGATAGATTTTTGCCATTTCGATTGCTTGCTTGTTTTCTGTGATTGTATCCTCAAGAAGCTCTGTGTCCTCGGGATATTTCTTGATGAAGTTGTAACGAAGCAGTTTTTCCATCACCAGTTCGTTAGATTTTAAGGAAGTCGAGAAATATACAAGACCTTTCTCAAGTTCCATCAACTGCACAATTTCTTGATTTTTCATTGACTTGTGAAGTTCTCGCTCAATATTATTGCTTTGCTTGTCAATCTGCTTAAGGTATTGAAGGTACAATGCTGCAATTCGATATAAAAGTTGCAAAATAAATCTCGACTTCTTATAAGTAAAGAAAGTCTTTACCGCATTATTTGTAAAACTTTCAATAACCACCGAACTTCTAAGTGAAACCGTAAGCACGCATAGCTTTGTAAAAATGATTCCAAGAGGGTATGTCGCGTACATAATCGAGTTTCGGTCAAACTCAACATAGGGCACGTCAACAACAATGAGCACACTCCCGTTATCATCATCTGGCTCAATTCTTGAACGTTCTTCTTCGTCAAGTGCGGCTCTTATGAAGTCTACATCAATTTTAAGAACGGCATTAACTTCACGAATTTCATGTTCGGAAGGGTCCACTAAGTTGACCCAGACACCATCTTCAATTTTGTCAACAATTTTAAGCTGCTTATCTTGAGAGCTGTAAATAGTCATCATTAGTATCACTTCCTTTTTTAGTTTTCTTATTCTGTTTCTTATTCGACGTTATCAGATTATTTTAACTTAAAACGCCAATAAAATCAATCCTCTAGAAAATTACAATTTCAAAACACTGTCAACCAAGGTTGTGAATATAATCTTTTACCGTCACTTGTGGTTCTTTTGAATTAATAAAGCAACCTGTTCCCAGTTCAAAACCTGCAAAATTTCCGATTCTTGGAATAATTTGTAGATGAAAATGACAATCCTCATTTAAACCATTTTGAAAACAAATGTTATAGCCAATCCCTGTGTGCATTTTTTGCAAGGCAACCAGAACCTTTTTAAAAACTTCTGCAAGCCCCATTAACTCGGTTTTGTTAAGCTCTGTGAATTTTGAATGGTGGCTCGCTGTCATAATGTTGACTGCATCGCAATAAAGCGGAACCTCTGGTACATAAGCAATTGCAATCTCGTTGCGAAGTACAATTTGTTCCTTTATTTTTTCTGCAATCTCACATAAATAACATACATGGTTACTTTTTTTGTATTGGGTAAAATTACTGGCAATATTTGCCTGCTTATTCGTAATGCTTGACATTCCCAAAATCTGCCAATGGGAATGGGCTAACGATGCACCCGAGCTTTTTCCATGGTTTTTAAATACTTGAACGTATTTAATTTTTTCATTTGCTTCCAATTGATTTAACCTGTTTTGAATCGCTTGAAAAACTTCAACGATATGCAAAACAGAAAACTCATGCAGTTGCTCATTGTGCAATTTTGTGTCTATCAAAACTTCATGAATCCCATAACCCAAATCGCTTTCGCAATCAAGTGCCGGAAATAAATTCGGGATCACCCGAACGTTTTCAGATTCCAATATGGAATCAGCTGTCATTTCTATATTTTCTTCACAAAAAGGGCAAGCACGAACATTGTCACCAAAATCGTAAGGTCTGTTAGCCCTAGCAGTCGAAATCGCAACCATTTCGCCCGATAAAAAATCTCGCTTTAACTCTGTCATACCTTGCTCCTAACCGTTGTCAATTTGTTGTGCTCGGTTCGTTTTCCGAATCAACGATAAACCAATTCTCAAATCCAGAATAGGGATTGCCAAGCGTCGGCTCAATTTCTCCAAAAACCTTCTTATCAGAAAGTATCACAGTTTTTCTAAACACCAAACCAATACAAGGCAGTTCTTCGGCAAAAAACTTCTGCAAGTCACTGTTTGCTTTTTTATACGCTGTTTCATTTGACGCATTAAAAGAAAGCGCAAGCAACTCGTCCATTTCTGGATCAGCATAGGAGAAATAATTTTGTGCCGTACCTTCTGTATTTTTTCCAAATGCAAACGTGAGTTCTGGCATAGTTGAGAGATTAAAGCCACCCACAACCAAATCAAATGCCCCTGCCGTCAATTGTTCTTGATATTGAGTGAAGCTTGTATCATCAACGACCACATTCAACCCCATACTCGTCAGGTTCTCTTTCAGAATATTGGCGATTCGCACTCTCTCGTCGTTTTCGGAGTTGACCAAAATCTTAAGTCGTAACTTGCTCACATCTACCCCCGCAATCAAGTTCTTAGCTGCTTCAAGATCAAAGCCATAGTTCTTCGTTTGAGACTCATACAGCCAGCTACTTGCATCAATTGGTGCATTCACAATGGAGCCATGATTCAAATAAACGTCATTTAAAATTTTTGTTTTGTCAATAGACATGGCAATTGCTGGTCTTAATTTTAAATCTTTTAACGCCTCGTTTTTGAAGTTAAAGCCAATAAAATCAAAATACGTCGTTGGCTGTTCTGTTGCGGTTACCTCTTTCGAGTTTAAGTATTTGCTCCAATCCGAAATACTTGCACTGACCACATCAGTTAACCCCTGTTCAAAAGAGTTCAGATCCGTTTCAACATCAGAACTTACAATCGCTTCAATGTTTTCGATGTATGGCTTTTTGCCAAAAGCATTTTCACTAACCGAAAGCTTTAACACTTTTTTATCTGAGAAATCCGCAAGCTTATAAAATCCATCGCCTAGAACATCTGTCACAACCTTTGCATTTTTATAAAAATGCTCGGGAATAATCGGAAAACAGAACATATAGTTTTGACCGCCGAAGCTTTGAACAAAACTAACTTTTACATTGTATTCATCGACCAGTTCATATGACAGTATATTGCTCAAGCAATTTTTATAAACCGCTTTTTCTGGTGCCGCTTTTAGCACCTCAAGCGAATATAACAAATCTTTTCCTGTTATTGGCGTTCCA
>JAVBKL010000051.1:0-3138 GCA_031554055.1 Eubacteriales bacterium
TCTCTCGCTTTTTTAAAAAGCTCACGGATTCGTCCCGCGCCAACACCTACATACATTTGCACAAAGTCCGAACCGCTTACCGCAAAAAAAGGCACCGAAGCTTCTCCTGCAACTGCCTTTGCCATTAAAGTTTTACCCGTGCCCGGAGGTCCATAAAACAAGACGCCCTTTGGCATTCTTGCCCCGAACTTGCTATATTTTTCTGGGTTTTTAAGAAAGTCAACCATATCTTGCAAACTTTCTTTTGCTTCATCATTTCCTGCCACATCATGAAATGACATCTGGCATTGCTTTGTTTGCGTCGCATCCGACACATTCATCGCCATGACGCTTTTCATGCCCTTTGTTCCAGATTTCCTGTAAACAAAATAAAATGCTGCTGAAAAAAATAAAATACTTACTCCCATTTGAACAAATTCATTTGCCCCATTTGAGTTTCCTTCTGTAACTTTTATTCCTTTTAATAATAGCATTTCTTTCAGTTCTGGATTTCTAGGATTTTCTGTTTTGTAAACCGTTTCGCTATTATTCATTTTAAACTGAATTTTTGCTTTGTCCGATAAAATTACTTCCGAAACTTCGTTGCTATTTATTTTTGATATAAAAGACAAATAATTTACGTCCTCGCTTTTTGACTCCGCACTTTTATGGTGTATTGCCAAAAAAACAAAACCAACCACAGTTAATAGAATAAGTGCTGCCCCTATAAAGTTTCTCTTATTTCGCATACAATCCCCCCATGCACGAATTATATATCTTTTTGTACACAAAAGCGAATGTAAGTTATGGAATTTTTACCATCTTTTTAGATTATTAAAATATATTTTCTCCATATCTAACAAAAAAAAATATGATTACTTGCACTTTCGAGTAAACTGTGTTAACATAATGGATATAATTCTTTGTTTTACTCTTATTTTTGCCAAAAAAGGAAAAAAAAATCTCAAAGCACTTTACGAGACGAAAGGGAGAGTATTATGAAAGACAAATTTTTATCGAAACGCCATTGGATTGATGCAACAACACCTATGGGAGCAATAAACAAACTCGCTCGCCAATTTAACGACGTAATTTCTCTAAGTTTAGGCGACCCTGACATCACTACACATGAATTGATTGCAAACAAAGCCCATGCAGACACTTTAAATGGACATACAAAGTACACAGAATTCCGTGGCGACCCAGAACTTCGTGCTGAAATTTCTAAATATTATAAAGAAGAATACAACATGGTAGTTGATGATGAAGAGATTTTTGTATCCGCTGGTGCTTGTGTTGCTATGCATCTTGTTCTTGAGGCGATTCTTGACGACGGCGATGAAGTCATTATGCAATCCCCTTACTTCACACCATATCCAAACCAAATTAAACTTTCACGTGGTATTCCTGTTGAGCTTCCTACTTATGAAGAAGAGGATTTCCAAGTTAATTTAGAGCGTTTCGAGTCAATGATTACTGAACGCACACGTGCATTTATTTTAAATACACCAAGTAACCCAACAGGCACTTGCCAAACAATTGAAAGTCTTAAGAAAATTGCAGAAATCGCAATCAAGCATGACTTAATTGTTATCGCTGATGATATTTATACATCTTATAGTTACGCAGAGCCATTTGTTCCTATTTCGAGCATTGAGGGAATGTATGAGCGTACCATAACAATTAACACTTCTTCTAAAAACTTTACAATGACTGGTTGGCGTGTTGGTAACATCATCGCACCAAAGCACATAATCAAAACGATCACCAACGTAAACGAGGGCATTGTATTTACATCCCCTGCTCCGTCACAACGTGCTTATATTCACGCACTTAGAAACCGCAAAGAAATTCAACCTGCCATGATTGCTGAATACAAACGTCGTGTCGAGTACGCCGCTGAACGCATTGCAAAAATCCCAAATATTTCTTGTTTGCCTCCTCGTGGTACTTTCTATGTATTTGCAAACATAAAAAGCACGGGACTTACCAGTGCTCAAGTTTGCGAAAAGATTTTAAACGAGGCACACATTGTTGTTCTTCCTGGAACTGCCTTTGGAAAATGCGGCGAAGGATATATAAGAATGGCGTGTACAGTTAATCTTGACAAGATGAAAGAAGCTTTTGATAGACTTGAAAAAGTTAGCGTTTTTCAAACACAAAATTACTTCACACAGTTTATATAAAGCGAAAAGAGCATCTGTACGGATCAGATGCTCTTTTCTAAAAAAGAGACGGTATTTTATGTAGCTACAGTGGTTACATAATAGGGGATGTTCGCCACTGCCTTTGTGAAAAAATTTGGGGGTTTTCACAGCTCTTATTATATCACTGTTGCAAACATAAGTGTTCATAAACTTTAAACAGGATTTTATTTTTTTTTATTTAATTCCACCAAAATTTTTTCAGCCCGTCATTTTTTTGAGTCTAATTTTACAATTAACTGCCATAATCCTCTAGGACTTTTAGGAGCTCATCTTCGCTCTTCACTCTTATTCCTGATAATAATCTCGCTTGTTCTTCCTCTGATAAAGCGGTAATCGGCATATCTGTTACTTCCTTTATATTGCTCTCGCCTACCACATCATCATAAAAGACCGCCACAAACCCATCTTTAATGCCAATCGTATAGTTCGGCGTGCTTTTTTGGTTGATTTTTTTCTCGAGCACAATTTCATCATTGGCAAACGAAACGATTTCCCAACCCATTAATTTTTCTGCCAGCTCGAATTGACTAAGCCCCACCAAAAAATATGGTGCAACTTCTGTGCTCTTTTCAACTACCCCATCTTTTAAGTAGTAATATTGATACACCATTTTCGTGTTTTCGCCAACTCTTTTTGCGTCGATACTCGATGCGTTAATTTCCCCTAATTCTGTCACTGACTTTTCTAAATCGCTGTTATTAATAGGAAGTGTCCCTGCCACAGCATTTTGAACCGACTGCAAATTAAAATCTTTTTCTCCGCTAAAAAAAGCAAAGCTAGCCAGAGCGGCACCCCCAGCTAGCATAACTGCACCAAGTGAAATTATTGTATACTTCGTCAATGCTCGCATAAGCTCATCTCCCAAAATTACTTTTGGTATAAGCATTGACAACTAATTCAATTTTATACGTAAAAATGATATTTCTATCGAAGTTCTTTAAACGAACTGATG
>JAVBKL010000086.1:0-20458 GCA_031554055.1 Eubacteriales bacterium
ATTTTGGAATCAGTATAGCCTTAATCGCATCAATATCATATATGCTCGTATTCATAAACGCCACCCTCTTTATAAGATACTATCGTCGATTATTCAATGTCTTTAAAGAGATTTCCTCTCTGTTGTGGTGCATACCCTCAGATTCTTTCTACAAGCAACTTTTCTAAATCCAAAACTCTTACGAATGAAAACCCCATAGCCGTTATAAAATTTTGTCCATCTAAACAATCAAGAAGTTTTTCAACCTCCTGAAAATCTTGGTCGCTAAGGTTTTGCTTGAGCTTTTTTAGTATTTCATTTTTCTGGCTCTCAAGCTCTTTGTATTCTGAATCCTCTTTAACAACACTGTCAAATGTGTTTTCTACCAGATCAACAATTAATTTTCTTGCCTTCTCCATACATATAATCCTCCCTTGTTATGAACAATATTGCCCATAGAAATGTATGTCCATTATACGACATAATTGGCATATGTAAAGGGGGAGTTATTATAATTTCTTATGATTCTTTATGGAAAACAATGGAGTCAAGAAACGCAACAACATACACACTTAGAAACAAGGGTGAGCTTAGCATTAGTAGCTCAACAATAAGAAGATTAAAGGCAAATCAATCTGTATCAACAAATACATTGGACGCACTGTGCAAAATCTTGAAGTGCAAACTTTCAGACATAGCAGAATATATTCCAGATTGATAGGTTAGCAGCATACTTACGCCACTTTTATTTCAATGAAATATAACGATATTTTGCGACTGATCCCTTGCCATCTAGCGTTAAATCTGCAAATGGATTGGTGTTTGGATTTTTTACAACACGGTAAAGATGATACAGGTTAGGCAAAAATACGCCCCAGTTTCCAATCTCTTCTTCACAATGTTGTGCCCAAATAACGCCTTCTTCTTTGGTTTCTTTTTTGCGTGTGCCGATGGCGGAGGACATGCCACGAACCCCGAAGTCTGTTTTCTCCCATTGATGAATGCGGTAACCCATAGGTCGGGGATTTTCTAATGCTTCTTCGCCAAGCCCGAGTCCAGCTACAATAACGGCGTGTTCATATTTGAGATATGCTTTGACTTCGGGTTCAACATCTGCCAAGTTCTCGATACGTATATAAAGATTTTGGCGAACGCCATCGTTCCATGTTTGCGGAGCAATATGAATTGATCCTACAGGGTTGCCGTTTACAGGGGGAACGGCCCATGTCAATGCTTCGTGTTGCTCGGGATGCCAGAGAATATAGCCCTTCTCCATATTGCTCCAAAACCAATCGATCATTTTTGGCGTAACGCCTTCATGCTCCCATTCCAGATGTGTTCCCATATTATCTTGCGTCATTTTCATGTGTATGCCTCCTGTTATTTCTATTACGCCGTCACGTGATATGGCTGGCTATTCAGAAAATCTTTTTCTGGTGCTTCTTCTATAAAGATGCAAACCATGTCTTTATAAGGTTCGAGGTAAGGTGCTAAATCATTTTTGGCCCAACTTGGTTTGGGAACAGAAGGGACATTGTCTACCCAATTGCGTTTCCAAGTATTTGAGTCTCGGTACCAAAGTTCTAATACACGTTGGAATGGGCCTGTGAATGGTGCAATTGCTTTATAGGAAAAAGCTCTTAGCAAATCTTCCTGTGCAGTAAAAGTTGGTGCAAATTTTGTGAGAAACCAGTCTTCGCCCTCTTGCACATCAACACCGTCTGGGTATTTAAATGTAAGCACAAAGCGGAAGAAAGGGCCGTCACTTAAGGTGATACCGTTACCCTTAAACGAGTTGTCGGGGCGGTGGTTGCAAAAAACAAATGCTGGAGGATGTGCGTTTGGGTCGTTGATTCCAGTCCAGTCGCCACGCAGTTTTGAGTCGGCAGGATTGCCTACGGCTTCGTTATAGCCTTCACACCAAATCTCTGACAGGGCTGTGCCATGCTCCAATTGATCTTTGCCAAATGGGTCTTCACGCCAATAGTGTTCAGTCATTCTCCAGTTGTACGCACCATATCGTTCGCCGCCTTCAGGAATTGGCAATGCTCTGTAGGTGGTATAGCGTGCAAGAATCGGCCCGTTTTGGCTTACGGTGTCTGGTGCGTGGTCTTTAAATAGCCAACGGTTCATTTTGGGAAGGTCATTCAAGTCGGTCAAATTGATGGTTAAATAGCTACGCTTCATGAAAAAGTCCTCCTTTATGGTTAACAGCACAAGCTGAATTATCGAGATAAATCATTCTCGGCACAAAACACTTCGGAAAGTTCTTGTAAAAAAATTGGGATTGCAGAATTATTACTATTGCCCACCCATACGGCTGAAATATCGTGATGAGAATGAATGGGTAAATAAAGAAATTTATCCGAAACCGTATTCAATGTCCAACCATCTACAATAGCCACACCCAAACCATTCAGTACGCTGGTCAATAGCGAATCTACATTTTTAACCAGTTGTATTTTTGGCATAAAACCGTAGGGTCTGCAATAACTTTTTATCAAATCCATGATAAAAGAAGTTTCTTCTGGCACAGGAATAAGGAAAGGCTCGTTGATAAAATCTTGCGGTTGAATATTTGTATGCTCTGACAATGGGTGAAACGGCGAATATAAAATGTAACGAGGCACAGATGTCAGATGTTGTCTTGAAAATTGGGGCAATGCTGGAATATCTATGTCTAATGTGATGATGATGTCAAGATTGTTTTCATTCAATGCCACAGATAGCTGTCTAAAACTATGAGATTCCAAAAAAATCTTGATATGCGGATGGTTGATTTTTAAGTTTTGAATAATACGGGGCAAAAAATCTGAAAGCGTCCATCCGCTTCCGAATCCAATACGAAGAGGGATTCGGTTATCGGTTTGGACATTTTTTGCTTGTTGTGAAATCAGCAAAAAGTCTTCACGATACTTTTTATAAAAGTCGGCATACAGTTTTCCAGCCTCGGTTAGTTTTGTAGTCTTGTAGCCTCGTTCAAACAGAACAACGCCGAGCTCCTCTTCCATAACGGCAATTTGCTTGCTTATGGCGGGTTGCGAAATATATTTTTCGGATGCCGTTTTTGTAAAACTTAAATTTTCTGCAACTGCCAAAAAATATTCAATCTGAAGATCGTTCATTGTCTATTTCACGTCCCTCTTTGGTTATCTAATACATTCCGCACCGCAAGATTATGCTCTTGGTGGCACTGTCGCTTTTAAGAAATTATTATAGTTTTCCATGCGGCGTTTATATTCGTCGCCCATTTTAATTTGTGCGAATTTCCCTTCGTTTTGCCCAATGTCCTTCATATGTGACATCTTGCCAGACATGGAAGTATGTGCATGTGCCAACTGTTCTTCTGGAAAACTAAAACGGATTTGCCCATCTTGGACTTGTAGTTCGCCAATAATGCCACAAACACTACATTCGCATTCTGCTGCATTTTTCCGCAAATGCATTAGGCTCGCATTGCAGTTTGGACAGATACCCGGCTCGCCCGAATATTTAGCGGTTTCAGGATTTTTTGTGGCTTCTGCTACTTTACGACCCAATTCGTGGATTTGTGCAATACGTTCGTCCTCTACAATGATGGATTTTGCCCATGAGAATGTGATGCTATCGATAACCGTATGAGCACCGCACATAGCAAATAACTTGAAGTCTGATTCTGCTCGACAAGTCCAGTCGCTGCCACCAATTGAGATGTTGCCCAAAATTTTTGGCTTGAGAGCACGTGGGTCGGGACCTTTTTCTGGAGCCGCTGGGCCTTTTTGCTCACGGATTTTTTGGGAAACCGCCAACATACCGAGATCGTGGCTAGGGCCGCCCAACCGATCTTGAATCATTTTGAAAACACCGGGAACGCCTTTTTCGAAAACAGGCAAGCTAAATATGATGCCATCCGCATCAAGAAATTTATTTTCAAACCATTCAAAGTCATCATTTAAGATACAGCGACCAGAACCGCCTTGTGTCACGCCGTCTTTGCCTGTAACACATAAGCAACATCCAATACATGGCTTCAAGTTTAAATCTAAGAGCCGAACAAATTCTACTTCTGCTCCCGCTTCTTTAGCCCCCATCAAGGCTTCACGCACCATTGCGTCGTTGGTGCCGTTTTTGTTTCCCCCGGATACTCCTAAAATTTTCATAAAATAGCCTCCCTTGGATATGTTTTTATAAAACAACAGTAATAAATAAAAGTCATCAATTAATTTGCACAGTATAATCGTACCATTGAGCAAAAGAATTGTACAATATCTATACAATTATGAGGCTTATAACCAAAATGTTATGGATCTATTTTTGGCATGACGAATGCTCTTCTACATGTGGAATAATACATTTGTCAATCACTTCCAAAAGCTTTGGTATACATGGATTGGTTTCGCTGCTCCACGCACAAGAAACACGGAAATATTTTTCATAGCCCTTGATATTAATAAAGTTAACGCCTTCCGTTGCAAAATGTTTCATGTGCTTTGCGAGAATGGAAACCCCTGTGCCACAATCAATCATCATCAGCAAGTTGTTTAGCGTGTTGGCTTCAACGGCTACACGGGGTAAAAAGTTGTGCTTGACGCAAATATCTTTTACAAGTTCAAAATCTTTAATTGAGATGCTTGGATCAATTACCACAAAAGGTGCTTCTTTAAAAAGTGTGAGGTCAATGCTCTCAAGTTCTGCATAAGGGCTGGATTTTGGCACCACGACACACATATCATCTTCTAATAAAAATCGTTTGTTAAGCATAGGAAGTTTATCCACATCATAATCGGGAATGAGTGCCACATCAATGGCTTGTGTGAGCAATGCCTCCATCAATCTCGAATAGGTGTAGTCAAATAGACGCAATTTTATATGAGGGTATTTTTGTCTAAACTGATTTACAATTTGTGGCAGTAAATGCATGAGAGCTGTACCCAAAAATCCAAGTTTTATTTCTCCACGCACACCTGACTCGGCATCTTTAATTTTTTCTTTCGCTAGTTCGTACATATGCAGCATTTTTTTCATTTCCTCATAAAAAATGACGCCAGCCGGTGTAAGCTTCACATCTCTTCTATTTCGAACCAACAGCTTCACATTCAATTCCTGCTCAATGTTCATCATCATTTTACTAAGATTTGGCTGTGTTGTATGGAGTATTCCAGAAGCTTTTGTATAGCTCAAGGTTGAAGCAAGTGTAAGAAAAGATTCAATTTGCGTTAGATTCATGCTTATTCCTCCCAGTTATATGAGTAATGAATATGTTGAATTTCACATAATAAATTTAACATGATAGTATGAGTATATAGCAATTTGTACTTTTTTTCATCTTAATTATGTTTTTTATATAAATATTTTACAAATGTGTAAAAGAGAGAGGATGGTATCATATGGTAAAACGCAGTGTTTCAGAGCTTAAGGCTTACAATGCTCCAGGACATTTTGGTATGACCGCAATGAGAATCCACGGCAAAGAAGAAACCGGTGCAAAAAAATTCTGGGTTGGCTTGTCCACGTTTTTGCCGGGTGGTGGTGCCGAATACGCTTACGAGGATAGCCCGCTTGAGAAAGTCTACTTTGTACTCGAAGGAGAAATCACGGTCAAGGACAAAGAAGGCAATGTTTTTGTAGTTGGTAAGGAGGAGTCCATCAGTTTTTCGCCTTACGAAGGGCGTTATCTCTCCAATGAGAGTAATTTGCCAGCCAGAATACTCGTTACTATTAACTATCCAGATGAAAAATAAAATGGGGTGAAGACGTGGTCAATGTAAATAAATCATTTGTACAAAATATGTTCAGCCTAGATGGAAAAGTCGCCATTGTGACAGGTGCAACTGGTGCGTTAGGCGGTGCAGTTGCCAAAGCATATGGTTATCAAGGGGCGAAAGTGGTTTTGACCGGAAGAAATGAAGCGAGACTTTTAGAGCTTGCAAATTATTTCAAAGAGGACGGCATTGAATGCAGTTTTATGGCGGCAGACCCAGCTGTAGAAGCAGATGTGAAGAAGCTGATAGATTTTACGATAAACACCTATGGGGAATTAAATATTTTAACAGTGTGCCATGGGTATAACAGTCCCAAAGGGATTTTGGAGCAAAGTGTGGAAGAATGGCAGAAAATTATGGATGCTGATCTAAAAAGTGTGTATCTTGTTTGCAAAATTGCTGCCGAACAAATGGTTGCACAAAACAAAGGCGGAAAAATAGTAATCACATCATCCGCAAGAAGCAAGATGGGTATGAAAGGTTATACCGGATACTGTGCATCAAAAGGCGGATGCGATATTATGGCACAGTCGATGGCTTGCGACCTTGGGCAATACAACATCAATGTAAATACGATCAATCCCACTGTGTTTCGCTCCGACCTCACAGAGTGGATGTTCGACTCCGAATCAGCAGTATATCAAAATTTTCTCAAACGGTTGCCGATAGGACGTCTTGGTGAGGTGGAAGATTTTGTTGGACTGGCAACTTTCTTAGCGTCACCGGCTTCAAACTTTTTGACAGGCGGCAACTATGATGCAACTGGTGGTTATTGGGGGAATTAATTATGGCAATCAAAAAAATCACAATTATTGGTGCCGGTTTAATGGGAAATTCCATCGCACAGGTTTTCGCTTCTGTTCCCGATTATGAAGTGGTAGTGGCAGAAATCGAAAAAAGAAATGATATGTATGCACCCATTGCTAAAAACTTAGACTTAATGATTGCTCATGGGGCAACAACGGAAGAAGATAAAGAAGCCATTATGAGTCGGATTCAGTTTGTTTTTGACTTGAAAGAAGCAACAAAAGATGCTGACTTCGTGATTGAGTGCGTGCCAGAAGTTATGAAAATCAAGCAAGAGCTATTTGCAGAAATAGAGCAATATTGCCGCCCTGATACGGTTTTGGCGACGAATACTTCTGTTATGAGCCCAACGGAAATTTCAAGCAAATGCAAACACAAAGAGCGAGTAGTCGGAGCACATTTTTGGAATCCTGCACATTTAATGCCTTTGGTAGAAGTGGTTAAGTCTGATTTTACATCAGAAGAAGTGATGGATACCGTCATGCAACTTATGACCGCTTGCGGCAAAAAACCGATTTACTGCAAACGTGATGTGCCAGGTTTTGTTGCCAATCGGTTGCAACACGCATTGTGGCGTGAGGCGTTTTATATGGTGCAAGAAGGAATTGCTGATGCACAGACGGTAGATGATGCCTGTAAATTTGGCCCAGGGCTACGTTGGCCAGTACTAGGGCCTATGGCAAATTCGGATATGGTAGGGATTCAATTGAGTTATAACATACATGATTATATTTTGAAGAGTCTTGCGGATAATCATGAGCCATCGCCCTGTTTAAAAGAGATGTTAGACAGAGATGATTTTGGTTTCAAATCTGGTAGGGGTTGGCAAAATTGGACAGCCGAACAGATTGAAACCGAAAACACAAACTTACAGGAATATTTGATTGATTATCATGCGAGAAGCAAAAACTAGGAGAATGATTATGGGTAAAAAAGTATTTGTAGATTTAACACATCCGTTTAGTGCGGACACACCTCGTTGGCCTTATTTTGTAAAACCAGTGATTGATAATATGCACAGCTTGGCAAAGGGCGGGGTGCTCACACAGAGAATCGATTGCGTTCAGCATACAGGCACGCATTGCGATGCACCACGTCATGTTATGGAATATGAATTTGATGGGAGAAGGGCTCGCTACACGCACGAGATGCCCGTTGATGCATACACAGGCGACGCAGTTTGCCTAGAAATAAAAATTGAAAAATGGGGACTTATTCTACCAGAACATCTGGAAGATGCATGCAGACGTGCGGGTATCAAGCCGGAAGAACTGGAAGGCATGGTTATTTGCCTTAACACAGGAATGCACCGCAAATTTGATGACTCAAAAGACTATTACCATTACTCTTGTGGAACAGGAGTTGAAGCGGGAAAATGGTTTGTTCGACACAAAGTAAAATGTGTAGCGATGGATATGCAAGCACTGGATCATCCGCTTCATACTGCAATGGGAAATAATGGTATGACACGCTTGAATCTGCTCGGTGCATCTGGTAGGCCGATTACAGAAGAGTACACCGAGAAATTTGGTGAAGAAGCTTACGCAGAGTTTGACAAAGAACTATACATTAAACTGCATGGGCAGGAAGCATACAATGCAAAGTTTGGTGATTTAGAAGCGATTGGTTGTTGGGGTACTTGGGAGCCTTGCCATAAACAAATGCTTGGACACGGTATTGTAGGTGTCGAAAACCTCGGCGGAGACTTGGATAAAGTTTCGGGTAAACGGTTTAGATTCAACTGCTTCCCCATTCGTTGGTACTTGGGAGACGGTGCCATGGTTCGTTGCACGGCAGAAATTGATGAAGATGATTTGAATGATGTCCCTGATAGAATTTATACATATGCCGGTTGTATTTAATAGAATAGTTGAAGGAGGATAAACATGGTTAAAGAAGCGATTCAAGGTGCAATTATTAGCATCATTATGTGTTGTGTCGTAACAGCGTTGGTTGTTGGTCTTGTAATCGGAGAAGCAGGTATTCCGACAACGGTGATGGGTAATGTTTTAGGCAATATGCCAACAGCGGTTTTTAGCGGAGGAATCTCGGCTGTCATCACAACGGTTATCACATGGAAAAAACATAATATCGGTAAAAAATAGCAAAGGGTGATTGATAGTGAGCGACTTGAAAAACAAAAGGATCATAACTGTAGCAACAACAGGTGCTTGGCCGACAAAGGAAAACACACCGAATGTACCGATAGAACCCGCAGAAATCGCTGAGGAAATATACAATTGTTGGAAAGAAGGTGCAGCAATTGCCCACATCCATTGCCGCAACGACGAAGGCAAAGCAGCGATGGTTTTCGGAAAATTTGAGGAGACAGTGAAACTGGTTCGAGCTCACAAGGATTGCGATATTATTTTAAACATCACAACATCGGGTGGCGTAAACTTAAAAGAAGAGGACAGACTTCGACCATTTTATGAATTAAAACCAGAAATGGCATCTTTCGATTGTGGTACGATGAACTGGCAGCACACAACAATTTTTGAAAACAACCCAGCATTTTTGGAAAAATTAGGAACCATGATGAACGAAGTAAATGTGAAGCCGGAAATTGAAGTTTTTGATCCTGGTATGATTTACAATGCTCAGTATTACTTGAAAAAAGGCATTCTCAAAGCACCTGCCCACTTCCAATTCTGCATGGGCGTTGCTGGCGGCATCGCTGCCACCACAAAAAACCTTGTATTTATGAAAGATATTTTGGACGAAGTTGCTTTTGGCTCAACATGGAGTGCGTTTGGCGTTGGCAAAGGCGCAATGGAAATTATGTATGCAGCTATTGCGATGGGCGGACACATTCGAGTGGGTATGGAGGACAACGTACTTTACAAAAAAGGGCAAATTGCCGAGAGCAATATGCAATTTGTGGCACGGGCAAAAAGATGCATTGAGGAATTTACTTGCGAAGTAGCAACACCTGCCGAAGCAAGGGAAATCCTTAAACTAGGGAAATAGTAGTTTCGTTTGGGCTGTTGCAAATCAAATTTTGTGGCAGCCCAGAGTTTTTTATTTCGAGGAGGATTAAAATGAGAGAAGTTGTTATCGTGAGTGCGGCAAGAACGGCAATCGGTAGCTTTGGTGGTGCTTTATCCACTCTTTCTGCAGTTGATTTAGGTGTAACAGCGGCAAATGCAGCCATCAAACGAGCAACCATTGAAAAATCACAGATAGATGAAGTTATCATCGGAAATGTACTTTCCGCTGGACTTGGCCAGAATGTCGCAAGGCAAATTGCAATTGGTGCGGGATTGCCTGTGCAAATTCCTGCCATGAGTATCGGCAAAGTTTGCGGCTCGGGACTTAGGGCAGTTTCTTTGGCGGCTCAAATCATTAAAGCAGGTGATGCAGACATGATCTTGGCTGGTGGAACAGAAAGCATGTCAAACTCGCCATATGTGGTAAACGGACATCGAACAGGGCGAAAAATGGGAAATGACATAATGATTGACACCATGATTCATGATGGATTATGGGATATATATAATAATTATCACATGGGAAATACAGCTGAAAACATTGCGGCTCATTACAACATTGGCAGAGAAGAACAAGATGCATTTGCATTAAAAAGCCAGCTGAATGCTCAAATGGCAATCGAAAACGGAAAGTTTAAAGACGAGATTGCTCCGGTGATTATTCAACAAAGAAAAGGCGAACCGAAAGTGGTCGATACAGATGAATATCCACGGTTTGGCTCAACAATGGAAGGGTTTCAAAAGCTTAGGCCGGCTTTTGTAAAAGAAGGTACGGTTACTGCCGGCAATGCTTCTGGCATCAACGACGGTGCGGCCATGTTAATTGTTTGTGCAAAAGAAAAAGCTGAACAATTGGGATTGCCGATTCTCGCTAAAATTTGCAGTTATGGGTCGGGCGGCGTGGATCCTTCTGTGATGGGTCTTGGTGTGATTCCCGCCACAGAAATTGCTTTAAAGAAAGCCGGAATTACTGTGGATCAACTTGATTTAGTCGAAGCGAACGAGGCTTTCGCCGCTCAGGCATTGGCGGTCACGCGTGAACTTGGAATAAGACCCGAAATAACAAACGTGAATGGCGGAGCAATTGCTCTCGGACACCCAATTGGTGCGTCAGGTGCACGTATACTTACCTCTCTACTATATGAGATGGAAAAGAGAAGCAGCAAGTTTGGGCTAGCAACACTTTGTATTGGCGGTGGAATGGGAACAGCCATGGTTGTTGAAAGGTTGGTGTAAATGTGAAGCAGATTGAAGCGAGAGAAGCAATCGATAAAATCAAAGACGGCATGACCGTGATGATTGGCGGATTTATGTCGAATGGAACGCCAGAAATTCTTATGGATGCTCTGGTTGAAAAAGGCGTAAAGGATTTAACAGTAATCGCAAATGATTCAGGTACACCAGGCTCTGGAATTGGAAAATTAGTGGAAGCGGGGATGGTAAAAAAGCTTCTTGCATCCCATATTGGACTTAACCCGTTAACAGGAAAACTGATGAACGAAGGAAAATTAGAAGTAATTTTAGTACCACAAGGTACTTTGGCTGAACAAATTCGGGCAGGTGGGGCAGGTTTGGGTGGCGTGTTGACGCCAACGGGACTTGGCACCGATGTGGCAATCGGAAAAGAAATTGTAAAAGTGGATGGAAAAGAGTATTTGCTAGAAAAGCCTCTTCGAGCAGATGTGGCATTGCTTAGAGGATCCATTGTGGATGAGGATGGCGGTATATACTATGCTGGCACCACAAGGAATTTTAATCCGCTTATGGCTACAGCAGCCGATCTTGTCATTGTTGCCACTGAAACTATCGTTCCGATTGGGGGGATACAAGGCGAGAATATCGTTACGCCGGGTATATTTGTGGATTACATAGTGGGAGGCGAAGAATAATGTCTGTGGTTGGCGAAAGAGAGAAAATTGCTATGCGTGTAGCAAAGGAATTAAAAGATGGTGATGTTGTCAATTTGGGAATAGGTTTGCCCACGATGGTTGCAGATTATACACCAGAAACTGTTCGCATTATCCTACAATCGGAGAATGGAATATTAGGGATGGGATCAGTGCCGTCTCAAGATGAAATCAATAAAAATATAGTGAATGCAGGTGGTAAAAATGTTTCGGTTACAACGGGGGCATGTTTCTTTGATAGTGCCACCTCGTTTGCTATTATTCGTGGGGGTCATGTAGATATTACCGTGCTTGGGGCTTTGCAGGTTGATGAAAAGGGAAGTCTTGCCAGCCATATCATTCCGGGAAAAATGGTTCCCGGAATGGGCGGCGCTATGGACTTGGTTACAGGTTCAAAGAAAGTTGTTGTGGCAATGACACACACGGACAAGAGTGGGGCACCAAAAATAATGAAGAAATTGGGTCTGCCTGCAACGGCTGTTAATAAAATCCATTTAATCGTAACAGAGCTTGCTGTGATAGAAGTAACCGAAAAAGGATTGGTTCTAAAAGAACTTGCCGAAGGCGTCACTGTGAAACAAGTGCAAGAAGCGACAGAAGCTACATTGATTGTCGATGACAGGTTAAGCTAAACCCCACGTGCTCTTCTCACCAAATATACAGAACAAACCAAAGTCGCCACAACCCCAAGTGCAAAAAAGGGAATCAAATACTTTAATTTATCGCTTGAGACATTGGGTGCCACAAGGTCTTGGTCTTTCATTTGTGTTATCGTGAGCTTTTCAAAATCGGCGGTGGACTTGAGTGAAACAGTTTCGAGCAAGTCGTTTTTGCAGTAAATATTTATTTGTCCGAGTGTTGTGCCAGAAACGATGGGCGGCACCGCATAATGCGGAAGTTTTGATTCATACCGAATGTCATTCACGGCGTTTAGTGGCAGAAATTTTATAACAGAATCATCTGCACGAAGCTCTGCTTTTCCGATGTTGATTAGCCCATCATTAAACTCTTGCATGACAGCGAGAGTTTTTTTATTGATGTCTCGATCAAATAAAACGACGTTGCCGTACTGGGTAAACGCATAGTCAATTAGTTTTGAAGTGTCGATGTAGGGGTTGCTTTTTTCTTCATGCATGGTTACGACGATTACTTTTTTGCCATCTTTTTCCGCATAGGTCACAAGGGTATGCCTTGCTTCGTCTGTATATCCTGTTTTGCTACCGATTACGTTTTCGTTGTAAAATTCTGTGTGGGGTTGAATCAGTTTGTTTGAATTGTTTAAGACTCTTGCGAGAACTTGCTTTTCTGTCGGGGGAATTTCATATTGTTT
Source organism: Eubacteriales bacterium (assembly GCA_031554055.1). Taxonomy (GTDB): domain Bacteria; phylum Bacillota; class Clostridia; order Lachnospirales; family JAVBKL01; genus JAVBKL01. The sequence continues at coordinate 12,755 of JAVBKL010000086.1, forward strand.
TGAGCTAATAAGTTCTAAGAAAAACGGTTGCTTAACGGCTTCTCGCATAATCAGGGACATATCGTATGCGGTGGTATAATGCGTGTCCTCGGGCAACCCATGTGCGTTTGTAAAATTTGTGTTGGTTGCTCCAAGCTCTTGTGCTCGCTTTGTCATTTTTTGGGCAAAGTCGGCTTTGTTGTCTGCAAAATGCTCCGCCAATGCGTTTGCCACTTCGTTTGCCGATGCAAGCATCAAACCGAACAGGGCATCGTGAAGTGTAAGCGTTTCGCCTTCGTTCATGGCGATGTTGCTTGAGCCGCTTTCTAAACTAAAAATCGAGTCATGTGAAAATGAAATTCGCTGGTCGTAATCGTTTTCACTTTGTTCTATGGACAATAACGCCGTCATAACTTTTGTTATGCTGGCAGGGAAATTTCTTTCGTCTTTGTTCTTCTCATAAATGACTGTGCCTGTGTCAGCATCAATCACTACTGCCGATGGTGCGGCAATTTCTGGCTCTTGTGCAAAAGCACTTTGGCTTAATAAAATGCAAAAAAAGCTCGCAAGGGCTATTTGTGCGAAGGTGAAAAATTTATGCATGATGTGAATATCCTTTCCTTTGTATAAGACAAGTCGGTAACTTTTAGCAATTGCTATAAGCAGTATACCAGTTAATAAAACCATAGGCAAGCCATGTATACATTTTAAAATTTTTTTGGTATACTCATTTTCGAGGTGATTTTTGTGAATACAATAAAAATATTTTATGATGATGCATATGTGAAAGAGTTTGACGCCAAAGTTATCTCCTGTGAGGAAATAGCTGGTAAATATAATATTATACTTGACTCGACTGCTGTTTATGCAGAGGGTGGGGGGCAACCGGCAGATTTTGGATATTTAAACGACGCAAGAGTGACTGATGTAAAAGAAAAAGACGGCGTAATTTTGCACACGGCGGATCAACCGCTTGCAGTTGGTGCGGTTGTCCACGGAATAATTGACTGGAAAAGACGCTACGATTTAATGCAGCACCACACAGGGGAGCACATTGTATCGGGCATCATTAAAAAGATGTTCGGTTTTGATAACGTTGGTTTTCATATGGGAAAAGATTTTACAACAATGGATATTAGCGGCGAGCTTACCATGGACGAGCTTCACCAGGTTGAGCTGCTTGCAAATCGTGAAGTGTATGAGAATATTCCAACGACTACAAAAACTTATGGGATAGAAGATCTTAAAGCAATTGAGTTTAGGTGTAAAAAAACATTTGATTGTGATGTGCGGATTGTAAGAGCTGGCAATGACACCTGTGCCTGCTGTGGGCTTCATTTGAAATCGACTGGAGAGGTTGGGGTTATCAAATTTTTATACGCACAGCGGTACAAAGGCGGAATGCGAATTTTTATGCTTTGTGGCGAAACGGCGTTCCTTGACTACTTTGATAAGAACAAAGACATGTATGAAATTTCCGAAATGCTCTCAGTTCGACCAAAGGAAGTTGTTTCGGCAACCCGGCAAATGCAAAAAGAAATTGCTGATTTAAAATTAAGAGTGAGTGAATACAGGATAGAATACTTTAAAAATAGGGTTGTGCAGATGTGCTCGGAGAGCGAATTTGTCACCGTTTTTGAGGATGATCTAAGCCCTGATGATGTGCGTAAATTCTGCATGATGCTCGGTGAAAAATTCTCGGCTGTGGCTGTTTTTTCTAAAACGACAGAAGATGTGTTTAAGTATGCGGTTTCCTCAAAAGAGCATGATGTAATGGGAATGGGAAAACTGATTAACCAGACATTTTGTGGGCGTGGTGGTGGCCAGAAGTCACTGGTTCAGGGCAATGTGAATGCATCGCTGGAAGCAATCGAAAGCGGTATGGAAGAACTTTGGAAAGAAATAAAAAAATAAAAAAATTTTGAGTAACAAAAAAACACACCTCCACATATGATAGAATACAGCGCGAACTGTGACTATTTGGGGGTGTTTTTATGTTAGTATCAATTTTGCAAATGGCGTTTTTATGCTCATATGTTATAGGCAGTAATTCTTTCCCAAAACCCCTTTCACCCGAGGAAGAACAAGTAATGCTTGAAAGATTTGAGCAGGGTGACGAAGAAGCTCGAAATATTTTGGTTGAAAGAAATTTAAGGCTAGTAGCACACATTGTAAAAAAATACAATAACCATAGCAAGGATCTCGAGGATCTAATTTCGGTCGGGACAATTGGGTTGATTAAAGCCATTACCACATTTAAGACAGGCAAGGGTACAAAGCTTGCAACTTATGCCGCTAGATGCATAGATAATGCTATTATGTTTTATGTGACACATCTTGAGTACCTTTTAAAAAAATATGGATTGCATCGCCCTTGACGATGACACAATCTAGTATTTTATGGAGCAACTGGAGTTTGCTTTCATAGTCGGTCATCTTAATTAGCTTTGGAAAATCCAGTATGGTTTGCTTGATTTTTTCGAGTTCGGTTATCTGTTTTTCCTGTGATTGTCTGGCTTCATAGATTGTTTGAATCACTTCTTGGGTGTCTTCGTGTTCTTTGTTTAAAAACTCGATGTCCGAATAAATGGCACCTTTAATACGTTCGGGTGCGGTTCTTAAATTGGAAATTTGGCTTTGTATATCTACGTCTATTTGATGCAGGCGTTTTTTGAGTGAGCATAGTTCTTTTTCTGTCTCTTGGAATTTTAGTGTCAAATTATTTTTTATACCTAATAACTCGTAATGAAAATCATTTTCTTTGTGGACAATCTTTCCGATTTCTTCTATTACCGTGTTGTCCAGTTCATAGCCTTTTACATTGGGTGAGTTTTCACAGCCACCTTTTTTTCGGTACTTCGCATCACATCGATAGCTAAAACGCAGAGAGCCATCCGTATTATAGCGACCTGTTTCGGATTTCACAAACATTTTGCTGCCGCATACTTCACACCTGACAAGCCCTGATAATAGTGACTTCGTTACCTCTTTTGGACGTGCAGAATTGTTTGTTGCTATTTCGAGAATTATGTTCTGCACCCGAATCCAGTCTGCACCGCTAATCACGCCTTTGTGCTTTCCCACGGCGACAATCCAATCTTTTATATCACGGCGAAAACTCTTTTGCGTGTACTTTGGGTCGAGTGCTGTTGATTCCGTATCCATTTCCTTTATTTGTTCCGTTTTGTTGTATGCCATGATGCCGTGGATACCGTCAAAATCAATTTCGTCTGACCAAGTGGGTACATCAAAAGATGTAAAATAGCTTTTCATATCAGAATCCGCAATGGCATAAACTGGGTTTTGCAAAATGTTTTTTACGGCAATTAAAGTGAAGTCCTTGCCTTTTTTTGTTGTATAACATTCGTTGTTGAGAGTGGTGGCCGTACCCGTGAGCGAACCTGTTTGAAGGAATAGTTCAAACAGCCTTTTGACGGCTCGCTGCTCGTTTGGGACTTGCTCCAAATGATTGAGGGTGGTTTTTTTACCGTTTATGGTGAGTCTTTCTTTTTCTGAACGAAAACCAAGAGGGCATTCGCCCCCAAGCCAACGTCCCTCTTTGGCAAGTTCATACATATTGTCGGTTATACGTTCGGCTATAATATCTCGCTCAAATTCTGCAATGGCACTAAGTAACGAGATCATGATTTTTCCTGTTCGAGAAGTGGTGTCGAGTTCCCTATCACTTACGGAAATAAAAGAAATGTCTTTTTGTTCCATTTGCTGCACAAGGTTTAATAAATCTACGGTGCGGCGAGAGATGCGGTCAATCTTATAACAGACAACTGCCTTGATTTTGTTGGTTTCGATGTCATGCAGCAACTTTTTATATTGGGGTCTGTCGGCATAGAAGCCGCTTTTTCCTTCGTCTTCATAAATTAAAAGTTCGGATTCTGGGGCATCAAATGCTGCACAAGCCAGTGCAATGCATTTTTCTTTTTGCATTTCAATGCTCTTTCCACTTTCTGTTACCTTTGATTTTCTGGCGTAAATCGCAACCTTTCGACTGTCTTGTTCAATTTTTGCTCTCTTTCTTGCCATTTTGCACCTCAGTTTGAAAGCACTTTTATTTAATTTATGCGGGATGTGTGGTATACTATTAATTAAAATATTTGCAGTTCAGAAGGCTTGGTGAAATGTATTTGGCAGATTTGTTTTCAATAGATGTTAAAACGGTAATGGTTATCATATTTTGGTCAAACTTAGTGGTCACAATAATTAATGGAGCCTATTGGGCGACAGCCAAAGATAAATCTAAATTTAGTATGCTCCAAAATTTTACGATTGCAAAATTGTTTATGGCGGCATCTTTCATCTTGATGCTTCGCAGAGGAATGCTACCAGATTTTGCGACATACAACATGGCGAATGTGATTTTATTCTTGGGCTTCTATGTGGAAGTGTTGGCGATATTTGATATTTTGGAGATAAAACAGAAACGTAATAAGATATACCTTACGACTATTTTATGTGCGACGATTGTGATTTATAATTGCGTTACATTTCTATATGAAGCGAATAATATGAGGGTGGCGGCTTCATCATTTTGCTTAATGCTGATATTGTCAAGTCCAAGTTTCATTTTGACTCTCAATCGCAAATTGAATGTTTTTGTACGAGTATTGGGGTTATTCTATTTGTTGTTTGCTCTTATGCTGGTGCCAAGGACAGTTTATTCGCTGTTGAATATTGGAGTTTCACTTTTTTCCAATAATATCACGCAATCTTTGACGTTCCTGTCTTTGATATTGATTAATATGCTAAGCAGCTCGGTTTTTTTATTGGCAATGAAGGAAAATGCTGATAAGGTCAACGAAGAGCGTGCAAACATTGATTTTTTAACAAAGCTCGCCAACCGCTACAGCTTTTTATCACAAGCGGAACAGATTTTTGAATGGCACAAGCAAAAACAAGCATCTCTTGCGGTGTTGTTTTTCGATTTGGATAAATTTAAAAGAATTAATGACAAGTACGGGCATATGATGGGTGATGTGGTTTTGGTGCGTTTTTCTAATGTCTTACGGAATCATGTGGGGGAATGTGATTTGGCGTGCCGATATGGCGGCGAAGAGTTTGTAGTGATGTTGCCGAGCACAGACGAAGCCACGGCATTGGTGTTTGCTGAGAAAGTTTTAAACGAGATGAGCCAAACAAAATTTGAGGAAATTCCTGATTTAAAAGTAACTACGAGCATAGGTGTTCTTTGCCGAATGCCAACAGGTTCGGATACGCTGGCAGATTACCTTGATACGGCGGATAAAATGCTTTATCGTGCGAAAGAAAGCGGAAGAAATCGAATTGAAATGAGCAAATAGAGTGTGGGTATAACGAAGATTTGGTTTCGTTGTACCCACGTTTTTATTCTAAAATTCAAACAGTTTTGGTTTATAGTCGCAGGTCAATTCTTCTTCTTGCAGAAACTCAAAACTCTCATCATTTAATATCGGCAAGAACACTTCATACGGAACTCTCAAAAACTCACAGGCATAATTACTTGCACCAAACCATTTGCCTTCTTTGTGGCTTAAGTTTAAACCTCTTGCAAATTTTGTGTGATTTGAACAATCATGAACGACGAAATCCCAGTTTTCCCCATCAGCAATCTTCATGAGTTTCAGAGTCAGTCCACGACTCCAAGTGGGAGAAATGTAGCCGTGTCTACAAATATACATATTTTCGCCATGATAATTGTCTATGTTGTTCTCATTTAAATGTAGCTCGGCACAGTTCATAAAATCGAGTTTTGTCTCAAAGATTGATTGCTTCTTCTTAAAGAAGGACTCGAAAAATTCAGGGGTCATAGGGGTTTCGATACCCACATATTGAATATACTTTTTCGCAAGTCCGATGTTTTTAATTACTTTGTCAGAACAATTAGAAGCACCCAAGTTAAAACGAATTTCGTTAAGCCCCGCTTCGCCCAAAGCTTTTAAAGACTCTTCTGTTGCCAAAGTTCCGTTTGTGTATAAATGCTGGTGAATCCCCGCTTCGCTAAATTTCTTTATAACCGAATAGTATTTCTCGATTTCCATGAATGGCTCCAAGTAAACATAGGAAATTCCAGTGGGTTTCTCGTGAATGGAAAGAAGCAAATCAATATCCTTCTCGTAAAATTTTGTGCCGCCAAGCTCCCACATACCCTCCCCAACAGGGCGAATATTGTCCAGTTCTCCATAATTGTAGCAGAACTTACATTCTAAATTGCATGTATTCGTTTTGCGAATGGCACTAAGCCCTGTGCCAGTTAAGCAAGAGCGACAACCCATCGGGAATTTGTGCTCATCACCCACGTAAAAGGTTCTGCTTTGCAAAGTCTTTATGTTTTTAATCTCTGACAAAAGTGCATTGTTTCGACTGTCAATGACTGCTTCAATTTGTGTAAAGGTAGCGTAAATAATTTCTTCATGCTTAACGCTAAGCTCCTCGTCCTCGCCTAATTGTGCAAAAAAATCAAACCACATCAATGCATCTATCTTTGGAATTTTCATATCGTGTCCGCCTATCTAATCATTGTCTTATAGGAAGGAGTATAGCATATTGGGTGGTGTTACGCAATTTCAAATTCGATTTATGAGGAATACAGACAATCAATTATGGAATAGACTGGGTTACTGAAAATAGTTGAAAGAGGGTAGTGATGCTTAAACAGGTGACCATGCATTATCCTACCGATGAAAGCATGAAAAAGCAAATCAACAAGGAACTAATCAACTTTCGATTAACGGCAGTTATAAAGTATATTGAGACATTACAACTAAACGACGCCCAAACAAAAGCGTTGTTTGACTCCCTTGCAAAAGATGTGTCACATAAACCAATATAGCAAATGAAATACTCATGTCGCTTCGTTCGAGTAAAAAATTCTCAAACGACATGTACCTCCAAGACCCGATTGGGGTAGACAAAGAAGGGAACGAAGTCCGCATTGAGGACAAAATCGCCGATGACGAAGCAAATGTTGACGAGCAAGTGAGCCTAAAAATGCAGGTGAAAGTTCTGTCTGACAAAATGAAAAAAGTGCTCAAAGGAAGAGAAAAAGTTGTCATCGAACTGAGGTACGGCTTGGTCGATGGGGAAGAAGTGACACAACGGGAGATTGCAAAAATTTTGGGGATTTCTAGGAGTTACGTGTCGAGCATTGAAAAAAAAGCGCTAAATAAGTTGAGTAAAGAGATACAGGAGTAGATACAAAAATTCGTTGTCTGAGGTGGCAGTGACTATTTCATAAGGGCAGAGTTTATGCTATAATGGGGTTAGAATAGAAGGTCTTAAATGGTTTTCGATTTTAGCCCTATTTTTGTCTAAAAAATTTTATCGGTTTACAACAATGAATATAAACTAGCACATAAAATTTGCAATAAATTGAGCTATGAGGAGGACATTAACTGATGCCAACAATTTCTATGTTTTTAGGCATATTAATTAAGATGAATTGGAAAGACACAGGACAACATAATCTGCCGCATTTTCATGCTTTCTATGGCGACTTTGAAGCGGTTTTTGGCTTGGATGGTGAAATTATCACGGGTAAGTTTCCAAGTAAGCAATGTACATTTATAAAGGCGTGGACGCTCTTGCACGAAGATGAATTAGCAGCAAACTGGAAACTTGCCGCAAATGGTGAAGAAATATTTAGGATTGAGCCATTAAGATAGGAGGTTGCATTATGGAAGACAAAATTATTAGTGGAACACCACTAGGTCCTCGTGTAACAGAGGTAACGCC
>JAVBKL010000156.1:0-4292 GCA_031554055.1 Eubacteriales bacterium
GCATACACTAGACAGAGTGCTACCGTCATGAAAGGCACTTGCAAGAAAGCTTAACATTATAAACGCCATTGTAACTAAAAATAAAAAAGCCAAGATGTTACTGGGAGTATTATGGAACAAAAATCAACCCCACCAATGATAACACAGCTGCATCAAGTAAGCGAATGGATCGAAAAAATTACCAGTGAAGATACTGCTGTTGAAAATGAGCCTTTCAATCTTTTCTATAGAGGGCACAGCAATAAAGACTATAAATTGCAAGCCAGCGCCTATCGCCCAAATAATGATGGATACAGCTTTCAAGAGCATGAGTATAGACTCTATCAAGAAATGCTCAACCGTTCTCCAGATGCATTTACTTCAGACAAAACAACTTTCGAGCGGCTTGTGCGCATGCAACACCACGGGCTGCCTACACGTCTTTTGGATGTGACAACAAGTGCTTTAGTGGCCTTATTTTTTGCCTGCGAAACTCCTTCTGATATTGATGGTCGACTACTGCTTTTTCGAATACAAAAGAGGGAGACACCATTTCAGAGTGACTTGGATGAATTCGTGTTGGCTGGTCTGGAAGTATCCGCCGATTTTTTGCTTTTATCCAAAAATTTAATAGAATATCTTCAAACGACTTTGACTAAGTGTTGTACGCTTTATGCACGCGCTGAACGCTTGCCAGAGCAGTACAAACATGACTTATCAAACTTAGTCTCTTCATGTACCACTATTGCACAGGATACAGAGTTTAACTATCTAAAATTATTATATATATTAATGGACATGGAAAAAACAATAGATGACTTCTTTAAATTGTATAAAAATCGTTATGATGAAAATCAAGCGCATACAGATACGTCTAAACTGATAATGCTAAATAATATCGCGGATTTACAACTTAAACTTGGGGACTTAACAAATAAATATATAGAAATCACATGTAGCCAGCTTAAGTTGTCGCCTCGTTTTAAGCCCTCAAAATTAAGTGAATTTTTAGTACAATTTGCTGCGTTTACGTGCATATTCCCACCAATAAACAATGAGAGAATTAGGCGACAACAGGGTGCGTTTTTCATCCATCCGCCGCTGATAGGCACAGATGCGCAAATTGAATTGAATGTTCCTAATAGTAGTATATTAATCAGCGCAAAGCACAAGGAAAAATTGTTGAGTGAACTTGCTAATATCGGTATTACGCGAGGATATCTCTTTCCAGAGCTTGAAGAGCAGGCAAAGGATATTAGAAAACGGTACCCCCCGAAGTAGATGCCATAGTTTAAAGGTAGTGGCTAGCTACAAATAAACCCTACCACCATCCAAATGAAAATAATCCAGTCTTGTGTTTAATCACGTTTTGATTAAAACCTTGCATAGGGATTCTACGTTGGCATGGCACCCAGTCGGTGCAGTGTTATTATTTTCATCAAAATGAAATTTTCTTTCTTTTTCAAGGACTAATTGCCAGATCAAGTCGAAGCTGTTGCAGACGATCTAGTAAAACATTTGACATCTCCACAGATGTCTAACTGCCAAGCTAACACTGCAATGAACAGTTTTTAAGCACTTAAACTAAGATAAAATTATCGGCTTTGTCTGCTTCTTCAAAGGCAAAGCCCTGCCGCTTGCCAGCATTTCAGCAATCCTGTTAGTTAATTCCCCTGGCCTCACCCCCATATCCTGTGCTAATGCGATCAGCGTCTCAATGGAAGGATACCTCTTTCCGCTCTCTAAATATGAAATATAAGTACGATCAACATCGATGCCTCGTGCAACATCTTCTTGTGATAAATTTTTCTCACAACGAATCTATCGTAAAATCATTGCAACAGCATCTGTTTTTATTCGCTTTTTTGCCATGACAGAAGAATAGTACAAAAATAATCATTACTGTGTAATCTTCTAAGTCACGTTATCTTCTTGCTCACATTTTTTTTGAGAAGAGAAAACTGTTATGCAATACCCAACTGAGCAACTACCAGAATACCACACCATCCCCAACACAACCGAATTTGACGCGATCAAAAAAAGGTTTTACGAAGCCACTGGCTGTAAAACCTTTCCTGAATTGGCTGATTTTCTCTAGACTACACAAGCGCACATTTCTGACGCCGGCGGTGTCTGCGTATACTTGTAGAATGGTTTAAAGTTGTATTTTTAAAAACAAAAATAAATCCTTATTGGCTTTTAGCTGGTATTGGGGATAAAGAATTATTATAAGTTACTTGCTAAATTGCAGCAATTCAAACTAACTATAATAATTGAATTTCTAATTGCTTACCAACAGCTCGCGCCGCACGCTCCATAGTTTGCAAACTTACAGCTGGATTTTTGGGGTCAAGCAAACGATTTACAGATGCTCGGCTTGTTTTCATACGCATAGCCAGTTCTGTTTTACTAATATGCTTTTGCTCCATTTCATTTTGCAATTGCCATGCTAAAACTCGTTTTGTAGCACAAGCAAGGCATTCGTCAAGAATGCCTTGCTCTTCAAGAAAAGAATCAAAATTTGAGCCTTCATGTTTATTCATAAATCACCTTAAATTAACTTTACGCTGTTTTGCTAAATCCAAATCACTTTTTGGCGTTTGCTGCGTTTTTTTAATAAAGCCATGTAAAAGATACATTTGTTCAGCATGAATGCAGAAAATAATTCTAGTAATACGGCCACTTGAAATTATACTGCGAATTTCCCATAATCCATCACCTAATGGCTTACACACAGGCATTCCAACAGGCCAGCCAAGTTCAACAGTTTTAATATCCATGCCTATTGTGGTCGAATCTGGCTTTCCAAGCTCAAGGAGAAATTCTCTAACAGGTTCGCGCCCTGTACTAGAGCGATAAAAGAATACTGGGAGTCGCTTCATGGAGTCCTCGCATCAAAATAGATACGCATAGATCGGTCTCTCGTCAATTGCTTTTACTATTTTATTTGTAACCGCTCCTCAATAGCGCATAATATCTGTACTCTGTAAGGGCAGTAACAAATTTCAGCTTGGCCAAACTTTTCGCCTTCGCTATAGCAGTAACAATTTTCGCACGCTCAAACGTTGGTACGGCATCTACTATTGAATATCGACTACATTTGCACAGTTAGAACTGTACCATCAACCACGGAGCCAATTCCCAACCTATAAGGGAATGACTTATCCTGGTATTTTCAGACCACTAAAAAGGTAATAGATTGTACCTCACGAGGTAGTCATGAAAAGTACCAGGATAAGTCAGTGTCTCATCACTAGTGGTAGTGTTTTAGGGGTGCACGCCAGATCTACCCCATGCTCTGCCCCACAAATTTGAAACATTTTTTAAAAAAAGATATATAATAAAAGTTAGTACAATATATAAACATAGAACTAGAAGAAAATTATGGAACAGCTTGATCGTATAACTCAACAAGCTGGAGTAATGGGCGGTAAAGCCTGCATTCGCGGTATGCGAGTTACTGTAGGAATGATCGTAAACCAAATCGGAGTTGGTCGCAGTATGCAAGAAATACTTAGCGACTACCCTTATTTGGAACGCGAAGACATTTTACAAGCCCTACGCTATGCCGCATGGCGCACAGAAGAACGCGAACTGGTTTTGGCGTGTGCATGAAAATTTTGATTGATATGAATTTATCACCACGCTCGGCGTGTCTCTTAACTGATGCAGATATCATGGCACAGCATTGATCTACACTCGGAGCAATTACAGCAGCTGATGTTGAAATCATGAACTATGCGCGTGCTAACAACTACATTGTGGTTACACATGACTTGGATTGCAGTACAATTCTTGCTGCCACACATGGAGATAAACCCAGCGTAGTACAAATCAGATCTGAAAATACTAGTCATACTGTGATTGGCAGCTTAGTTATTGCTGCCCTACAGCAAATGAAAAATGACTTGGAACAAGGTGCACTACTTGCAATTAATACTAAACGTGCTAGATTGCGACTATTGCCACTGTAACGAACTTTAATGTTTTAATTAAAGCGTCTCTACACCAAAGATGGTGGCAGTCCCATTTATTCGATATGATTATCTTTATTCAAAGGAAAATTATACTATGAAACAACAATTTGAAAACTATTTAATCAAAGAAGGTTATTCTGTTACTAGCGCAGCGGGCAATCCATCAACCGTTTACGATTATCAAAAGCGGATTGATAAAGTTTGCAAATGGGAAAATATGACTTGGGCGGATCTTGCTAAAAATATAAACGCAATTGTAACACAATATGATGCAGGCGGTAACAAAGAAAATTTGGGATGCAAGTCGCACTGCGCTGTTATTAATGCACTTAAGCG
>JAVBKL010000204.1:0-5144 GCA_031554055.1 Eubacteriales bacterium
AACAGCACGAGGATTTATACAAAAAGGTGCAGAGCTTGATTTGGAACGAGCTGCCATTATTTTGTTAGATGAATTTAGAGGGCTAAAGCTTGGAAAAATTACGCTAGAGTTGCCCGAGAAATAGAGAGGAATGAGGAAATGCTTGACGTTGCACTTGTTGGAACAGGCGGAATGATGCCAATGCCTAACAGGTTTTTGACATCTCTTTTGTGTCGTGCAAAAGGTAAAATGATAATAATTGATTGTGGAGAAGGCACGCAAGTTTCCTTAAAAATGCTTGGCTGGGGCTTTAAAAATATTGAAGCGATTTGCATTACACATTGCCATGCGGATCATATTTCTGGATTGCCTGGGCTTCTGCTCACGATAGGAAATTCTGGCAGGACAGAAACGTTACACATCATTGGCCCCGTTGGAATTGAGCACGTAGTAAGAAGTCTTTGTGTGATTGCGCCAGAACTTTTGTTTCCGCTTGCATTTCATGAAGTAAGTGCGGATTTCAACATTAAAATTGCTGAGCTTGAAGTTTCTACACTGCCACTTAACCATAAAATCGCTTGTTTTGCCTACCGAATGGAGTTTAAACGGTTGGGCGAATTTGATGTGGAACGCGCCAAGAAATTAAAACTTCCGAGAGATTTATGGTCAGTACTCCAAAAAAATGGAACCGTGGAGTATAGAGGCGAAGAATTTACTGGAGAAATGGTTTTAGGCGAGCCAAGGCAAGGGTTAAAGATTTGCTACTGTACTGACACAAGACCAGTCGAGGGTTTGGCTGATTTTGCCAAAGAGTCGGATTTGTTTATTTGTGAAGGAATGTACGGCGAAAACGAGAAACTTCCCAAGGCGATTGGCTATAAGCATATGATTTTTTCGGAAGCCGCAAAGATTGCAAGAGATGCCAATGTGAAAGAACTTTGGCTTACGCATTTTAGCCCCTCATTAACGGAGCCAGAGCATTTTTTAAGTTTTGCTACTGATATTTTTGAAAACACACGAGTTGGCTATGACCGAATGAATACGACGATAAAATTTTTATAAATAATTATAAATATTTCATACTTTTTAAAAGCAGATGCGTTTATAATTTAAGAATATGCGAGCGGATAATATCTATGTGAGGTGAGAGTTGTGAGCAGCTTCCCAGTTGAGCCAAAAACTGATTATGAGGTTATAAAAGAAGTTTTAAACGGAAACAAAGATTATTTTAATGAGCTTGTTAAACGATATAAAAATCTTGTATACTCCGTAATCTTGCGAATGGTAAACGATTATGAAGAAGCGAATGACCTTGCACAAGATGTGTTTCTTAAGGTGTACAAAAATTTGGACACGTACTACCCAGATTATAAATTTAGCACGTGGATCATCAGAATCACGACAAACCATGTCATTGATTATAGACGCAAAAAAAGACAGGAAACAGTTCCCATTGGGGATATGGAGTTTGAGATTCAAAGTGACTCTTCGCCAGAAGCCGAATTTCTCCAAAAAGAGCAGACCTTGCTTTTAAATAATGTAGTAAATAAATTACCTGATATGTACAAAATTCCGATTATGTTGTATCATCAACAAGGACTTAGTTACCAAGAAATATCGGATATTACAGATGAACCTCTTTCAAAGGTTAAAAACAGAATTTTTAGAGGTAGAAAAATGTTAAAAGAAAGTCTTATGAGTTTGAAGGAGGCGGGAAACTATGGATTGTGATAGAGCAAATGATTTTATGATGCGGTATATGGACGGAGAGCTTTCACAAAATGATGCGAACGACCTTAGCCTACATTTCGAAACTTGCAAAACTTGCAAGTCCGATTTCATTCTGTATGACCAAATTTTATCTGATTTTTCAGGTTTAGAAATTATTAACGCACCAGAGGGTTTTGAAGCAGCGGTTATGTCAAAAATAAACGAGTTGCCTTCAATTTCTGCAAAGGTTGTTAGTACGATTGAAAATATGATGTGCCTTGCATGGGGTGCGTTCTCTGTGTTATTTGGGTTTGGTTTTTTGGCAGTGATCAACCGTGAAACGATACTTGCTTATGTTTATTCAAAGCCAGAGTATAGCACGTTTGCAACAGTTCTTACTTACGTGTCGGATTACATGTTTAGATTTTCAACTAATTTAGTTACGCTCACAAATGATTTATTGGCTACAACTGCTGGATATATTACTTCATCTAGGTTTGTGTTACTAGGTATTTTTGCTACACTTGCGGTAGCACAGTACGTTATGCACCAAAGAGATAAGGTTGAGGCCTCGTGAAAAAGAAACTTTTGATTGCCCTTTCGATATTTTTTTTCATAACAATCTTTAGTGCTGTCGCATTTGCGGGAACAAACGACTTGAATTGGTTTGCTATTTCAGAAAACTTTCAAGTTGCAATTTCCGCAGATGGACAGTTCTTTTTTTGCGTTTCCGATTTGTTCGCAATCGGCGATACACACACGTTTACGCTTGCCAATGCAAAAATAATTATCAGCCTTTTGCAAATTCTGCTTGCGTTTTTTTATTTGAGCATAAAGAAGAGCTTTTTTATTCAAGGCAGTAAAACAATGCTTAATCAACCTGTGAAAGTTTTGGCTTCGGGAATTTTAATGTACGGCGGTGCAATCGCCTTGATTGTTGTTTTTATGGCATCTGTTATCGCTTTCCCAATTGCGGGCGTGATTTTTTTGATGATGATATTATCAATATCGTTGGCTGAAACAGCATTTAGCATAATGATTAGCGAATTATTAGCCGATAAAGTTAATATGAGTTTGAATATTTACGAAAGTGTGTTAATTGGAACGTTTGGAGTTGAATGTATAAAGTATATTCCATACGGCGGTTGGGTCTTTGAATTTATTTGCTTACCAATCATTGCACTTGGTATTTTTTACACAACGCTTGTGAACGCCTTTGTTTATAAAACGTTTTACATATCGAAGTACGATTTACAAAACAAAAAGCCAGACAACAGAGTCGTGCGTGATATTTTACTGAATAAAAATAAAATGTAGGTTCAGATAGGAAGAGCTTTATTCGAAAAATTACTTTTAGCAAACAAAATTTTATAAAGAGCTTTTTTATCGGCGTTTTTTTAAGCATTGCATTTTTTGGCTTTATTTCTTTGTTTGACTTTGGGGAGAGTAATTTTGCAAAAAAACAGTTTGAACAGTTAGAAAAAATGGATACAACAAACTATCCCAAAACACCTGATCAGGTCGTTGAAATATATAACGCAACCGTGCGATACCTATATTCGGGCGGTGCTTCTGAAAAGAAAATACCGTTTGTTTTAGAAAAGCAAAGAGCGTTGCTGTCAAAGGAATTAATTTCTGTAAATCCATATGACACACATCTCGAAAAACTTAAAATAGAGATAAAAAAATTTGAGAAGTCAAACGTAGCGATGCTCGACACAGAAATTTTGAAAATTGACTATTCAGATAATTATAAAAAGTGTAAAGTTACAACTGCACAAATTTTTAATATCGGAGAAAACAAACACTTGGAATTGAGTTTGATTATAGAAAATGAATGTTGGAAAATAGATGCTTTTGGTGTACAATAGAGATGTTAAACTTTTGATTCAATAAGAATGGATGATATTGTGGAATTAACCAAAGATAAGGATATATTGGTGCTCGGCATAGAAAGTTCCTGTGATGAAACAGCGGCCTCTGTTGTTAAAAATGGGCGAATAGTTTTATCGAATGTTATTTCGTCACAGATTGAAACACATAAAATTTATGGCGGAGTTGTACCCGAGATTGCATCACGAAAGCATGTGGAAAGTATTAGCGACATTGTTGATTGTGCAATGGAAACTGCTCATGTTAAATTTGAGGATTTAAGTTGTATTGCGGTTACTTGTGGGCCAGGACTTGTGGGGGCTTTGCTTGTTGGAGTTGCCTATGCAAAAGCGTTAGCCTTTGCGATAAACAAACCAATTTTGGGAATCCACCACATAGAAGGTCATATAAATGCAAACTATATTGTAGAGTGTGAAGAGGATTTTTTATTGGAGCCGCCGTTTATGTGCTTGGTGGTGTCGGGCGGACACACACATCTGGTTCATGTTAAAGACTATGGTGTGTATGAAATTCTTGGAAAAACACGTGACGACGCTGCGGGAGAAGCCTATGACAAAGTAGCCAGAGCCATTGGGCTTGGGTATCCTGGTGGGCCTAAGATTGATACGCTTGCAAGAAGTGGGCGAAGCGATGCGATACTGTTCCCAAGGGTAATGCTTGAAGCGGGGAGTTATGATTTTAGCTTTAGCGGCTTAAAATCTGCCGTTTTAAACCATATTAATAAATGTAACATGATGAATGAAGAAATTAACACCGCAGATATTGCTGCCTCGTTTCAAAGGGCAGTGGTTGACGTTTTAGTCAAGAAAGCAATATCTGCTTGCATAAATAGAAATTTAAATCAACTCGTACTTGCGGGAGGGGTGTCATGCAACTCTGCACTTAGAGAAGCCATGACAATCGAGTGTGCTAAAAATGGCATCAAGCTTCAAATGCCAAAGCCGATTTTTTGTACGGACAATGCGGCGATGATTGCGGCAACGGGATATTTTGATTTTATAAATGGTAAGCGTGATGATTACACTTTAAACGCTTATCCAAGTTATCCGCTTGAACAAGGGCTTGGAAAATTATAAAGAAGTAATAATTATTTTGTGGAGGGTTTAATATGTGTACTGACATGAATAGTGTTTCTAGTAATGTTGTTACAACTGGTATGATTGATTTTTTTGAATATTTCCCATCGTTTATAGTTGTAGTGCGTATTGAAGACAATCATATTGAATATGTTAATCATGTTGCCAGACTTATTTTTGGCGAAAGTGCCATGGGCAAATGTTTTGATGATGTGTTTTCTGGTACGTCCATGCATGAGAGATATTTGAAAAATATCAAAGAGCAGCGAAACACAGTTTATGATGAGAGTATAAACAACAAATGGTATCAAATTAATGAAGCAAACATCAAGTGGATTGACGGCAAAGCGGCAAGAATTATTGTCGGCATTGATATTACAGAGGTGAAAAATTCAGAGCGTCAAATGGCGATAAGTGCATCAACTGATTTGATGACAGGCATTCACAACAGGCAAGCTGGTCTTGACTTTTTGAATTATTTTATTG
>JAVBKL010000073.1:0-2593 GCA_031554055.1 Eubacteriales bacterium
TTAGAATTGATGAAATCTGAGACATCCGTTAAAGGAAGTATGCGCTCTAAGCGTTTGCGCTGCGCTTACGATGTATTATATGCCTTTAAAGTTATCGGTGTCAACCATATTTCGTAAGCGATTGCCCTGCATGGGCATCGAGGGTCAAGGCTCAACATTCCAGAAAATATAGAGGAATTAGTAGCCGCGGGCATAGCGGAGCACGTTGTTTTATGCGAAGTGGAGGACGGCGAAGCATATGTTTCGGACTGGACTATTGACCTTAAAGCAGTTACCGTATTTACAGAGCATCGTCGCAAACCGGGTACGCCACCTAAAATAGAGTATGGTCCACAATTGAAAGCAATTGCGGTTTATTTGTGTGTCATTGGATTAATAGGGTTTAAGCGATTGTCTGAATTTTTTCGCGAGATATCACACCATTTAATAACAGTATCTAAAGCTACGCTTGCAGAGTTCAGTCGCAATGCAGCGGAGACCATTGATCTTAAGCCATATATCCAAGACTTGCTTAATGGCAAGGTAATAAATGTTGATGAAACGCCAATTAAGACGAGCGAGCGTGTTGGTTTGAACGGAGCGCTTGAGACCGCTGAAAAAACCACATTTCATGCCTATATTCGTACCTATTCCAATGAAACGACAACAATTCTGACGGTGAATCCGCACAAAACAGAAGAAAGCATTGTTGTGGACAACATTTTGACACAGTTTCACGGAATAGTCGCACAAGACCACGAGTCAAAATTCTATAATTTTGGCAATTTGCACGCAACTTGCGGAGCGCATTTGACTCGTGAGCTAAAAGGGATGTCAGACTTACAATTGTTAGATTGGGCGGCAGAAGTAAGGCTTTTTTTCTTGGAAATGAACAAAAACAAGATAGAAGATGTTCACAATGGTAAAACTGCTTGTGAACATGTTTTGTTGCGCCGTTTTGAAGAACGGTATGATAAATTGCTGGAATCTGGCAAACATAAACTTGAAACTATGCAGCCCAAATCATTTGGCTATGACGAATTACGCCGCATGGTTAACCGACTTGAAAAGCACAAGGACAATTATTTACTTTTCATTCGTAATTATGACGCACCGTTCACTAACAACCAAGCCGAGAGAGATTTGAGGCATTGCAAAACGAAGCAGAAGGTATCTGGTTGCTTCCGCAGCTGGCAAGGTGTTATAGATTATTGCATAATTCGCAGTTTTCTTGCCACGGCTAAAAAACGGAGCCAAAATTTGTTGGATTCTCTATCCCTTCTTTTTTTCTTTTAGTGTTCCCGCTGGACAGTAACCCTCAATTCTTTTGAGTAAGCTAATAGTGTTTTCAATAGCTTGTATTCAAAAGCATTTAGTTGGTCGTTTCGTTTAATCAAGATGTGCTTATGGCGTTTCAAATTTAGTTTGGCTTGAGGTGCTAAATCCTTGCTTGTGCGCCTGCGTACTTCATTCAAAGCATCCATAATATAGCCATTGACATGAAATCTGTCTGCAACGCGTATTGCGTTATGAAATATTTCGGATACAAAAATATGGTATTGTTTGGCTAAATCCATAACCACTGCATAAGGAGACAACATTGCAAGTTTGACGTTTCTTTTGGTATATTCTCTTAAATCGTTTAGCTTGCGCCCCTTAATAAGAGCCAAAAAAGTTTCGCCTCTTAAATCATGGATACCCGTGTTATAATTATGTCCTTTGCGTATAGCGAAGTCGTCAATGCCAAGTATCAGTTTAGTAGCCTCCTGTGCTGTTTTGGTTGCATATGCCTCAGTCAATGGTGCCAGTTTCATAATGATTGTTTTAAAAAACCGTTCTGTTGTGCTATAGGGTGAATCTGTTAATTCAGATGCATTTTTTACAGTCGAGCCTATACTGTTTTTATAAACATTCGCCTTAAATGCCTTCGTATACCGTTCCTTACCACTCATAAATTCATATTGCCATCCGAATGTTGCAGAACAATTTTTGCAGCGAAGTCTTATCTGCGGAACAATCAATAGACATTTTTTCTCTGCTATGGGCAAATGCCTAACGAATCTAAAACCGTCTTTTCCATTTCGAATGACTTGATTTCTGCCACAACAGGGACAGTTTTGTATATATTCGCTCGGCTCAACCCATACACTTACTTCTTCTGCTTTATTATCTATTTGGGCAATTTTTACACCTTGCAATGTTATTAAATTTGTTATATTCTGTAAGTCCACTCGAATCTTCCTTTACTGTTTGTGTGAGAACTACAGTATACTGGATTTTTCGAGTGTTTTCTATTTTTTAGCTATTTTTTTGTCAACCACGGATTCTGGTGTAGAGCCGTTGATAAAGTTTTTAATTTCTTCTTCGTTATTGTTAAACTCGATATCGTATATATGTTTTTTATTTGTGTAGTTCTTGCTATCGTGTATCGCTGTGAAATAAGGGTTTGTTTCGTAACCATAAAGGAATGTTGGGTCAAAGAATTTTATATCGCTTGCAATAAAATTCACACAGCTCATGATACGTCTCCTTAAGTAGCAGTATTTGCAATTGTCAATAATTATTTCGTTTATTAAAGTTCAAACTCATATAAGCCGATTGCTTCAAAAATCAT
>JAVBKL010000148.1:0-21547 GCA_031554055.1 Eubacteriales bacterium
ATTAAAATCTAAAACATAGAGTGCATCCCCATTTTTCTTTATCTTGCGTGGTTCGTAGAAAAGTGGCGCAGTGCCATCAATAAAGTGGCGTTGTCCTCTTGTCCCAGCTATGTAAACCAATGTACTTGTCTGTAAATCAAATGCAGAAATCGTTCCACTTTCGCCACCTGCCAAATAAATAACTTGCCCATCTAGCTCCATAGCTCTCGTCTCGCTATCAACATCTGCTAATATTTTTCCTTCATCTCCACTGATTGACTTTAAAGACACCAAATCACCAATAATTTGATGTTCTAATGCATAAATGGCTTCATCTGAAACAATAAAATCATAAAAGGCCGTAAAGTTTGCATCCCCTAAATAGACCACCTCTGCGCCCTGCTCTCCAAGCTTGATAATGGCAAACCTGTTCTCTCCATCATTGTCTTGCCATGGTTGTGTAAGAATGTAAACTTCCTCTCCTAGGCATCTGACCTTATCGACTGATAAGTACGCAGGTTCGAGTTGGATCGTCTCCACGTTTCCACCAGAAATTTTTCGTAAATTTCCGCTGTCTCCTATGTAAATATTACCTTTTGAATCTTCTGCTATACATTCAGGAGACACCATGCTTGACTCAATTAATGCACCGTCTATCTGTTCACGTTCCCCCGTACCTGCAAACTTTGTAATCACGTTATCTGTTCTATACCCCAAGGCAATATCAACGATTCCATTCATAGGCTTCACAACATCAACCGCCATGCCAATGATTTTGTTGCGATATTGCCCTGTAATCGTCGCTGCTCCCTCATTAAGCCCTGCGACTCGGTTTCCGTCAATTCGCACCACATTGGAATCAAACTCCCACTTTACGCGGCTTAAATCTATGTACTCTACCTTACCGCTTTTCATTTCTTTCGATATTGCAAATTCTGTGCTTTGTTGCTCGCTTATTTTAAGCATATTTGGGCTTAAATCCAATGTTGACAAATTTTCTTCCCGCATTAGATACGCCCCACTTGCTACACTTCCCGAAGACATAATTGCCAGTAAAAACGTCGCAATAGAGACGCTTTTCCGTATCGTGAGTTTTCGGACAATCGACAAATGAGAATTTTTGATTTTTTGAATTGCTTTTAACAAAGCCGTCGTGTCTTGGTACCGATCCCTTGGGTTTATGCTGATACATCTTAAAATAATTTCGCAAATCTCTCCAGAAATCTCTTCCTTCAGAGTGTGCATGTTGTTGGCGAGAGGGATTTGCCCCGTAGCAAGCTCAAAAAAAATCGCACCTATACTATAAATATCTGTACGTGCATCAATACCCCAGCGCTCACATTCAGCAGGCAATTCACCAAACCGCTCTTTTATCAGCTCTGCATACTTGCTTCTATTTCTAACCAGACGCAACTGTTCTGGCGCTGCATAGCGGTAAGTAAACGCCTTAGGTTCGTCGTAGTTGCCTTGAATTTTGGAGATACCAAAATCAATCAGCACCAAATTGCTGTGGTGTGTTACCATAATATTAGAAGGTTTGAGATCACAATGAATAATCGGGTTTGGGGCCAAGTTATGTAAATACTGCAATACCTGTGTCATTTGTTCAAACCACTGTATCAGGTTGGTTTGCCCTATGCTCTGTCTTGAATGAATCACCTTATCAAGCGTGAACCCTTCCACAAACGTCTCAACGATATAAATACCCTGGTTGCCATAAAACACATCAAATATTTTTGGCAGGTTCAAATGATTCAATAACTTTAAAATATGTTCTTCGTTCGCAAGAGAACCATCTCGCGCATCAATAAACTTGATGATCCATTGATTCTGAAGCTTCACACTTTTGGCTAGAAAGACCTTGCTCATGCCACCGCCAGTCAGTTCCTTTTCTATGATGTAGCTCTTCATAAGTTCTTCTGGAAAATTATGGTCAAGATAAACCTGCGCTCTTGCTTTTAAGCTATCTTCCCCTTGGTGTTCTGTCATAAATTCCGTTTGGGTAAGTAGTTCAGTATGCACCTCCGATAGTTCTGTTGTAGCGTTTGCGGATTCAGTCTGCTCTTGCTCCAAGAGCTCCACCGTTTTTGTGTAAACATCCATTAATTCTGTTTCTCTGTTTAAAAATTTTTGATAGGAGGCACTTTGTTTTCTAGAAGTCACTAAATAGACAATGAATCCAATGCAGGTTGTTCCGCCTACGGCACCTATCGTCAATAAAAAATAATCAAAGAACATGCGAACCCCTGTTCTGCCATATTAGGCTTTGTAATAGTGGAAAAGTTTTTTAAAAATAGAACGATGCGAAAAAACGATGACTGCGGTTAAATTGTCATATGCGCCACGTTGCTTTGCTAGACTTATCAATTTTTCTGATAGCTGCGTAGCTGTTCCCGATTTTTTAAGCAGAATTTTGTTCATTTCATCTTCTGGAACGACATGATACAACCCGTCGCTGCATAGTACAAAATGATCAAATTTCCCCATTATCCCTCTGGCACTAAAGATTTTTGGAGCATGTGCGAGACCCATCCCATTAGTCAGTAAGTTTTTTTTGGGATGATGTTTTATCTCTTCCTTGGTCAGTAACCCCTTCTTTACCTGCTGTGCCACCCAGGTATGATCTTCTGTAAGTTGAAAAGGTTTTCTATTCCTAAAGCTATAGATTCGTGTATCCCCTACATGTGCAATAAAATACTTTTCTCCAACAACAAATAGTACAGACAAGGTTGTACCCATCTTTTCATTTTTGCTCTGCGCATACTCAAATATCGCACGGTTTATTTCTAAAAAGAGTTTTTGAAACTCCAAAGTTATCCTGTCACCATCAAAATAACTCTGATCTATGTGGGGCAGCAGGCTATCATTCCACCAATTTAACAAATGTGAGACTGCAATTTGGCTGGCTATTTCTCCACCAAACATACCGCCAACACCATCCGCAACAGCAAAAAGTCCTATACTCAGACCCGACCAAGCCGCTGTCTTTACCAAGAAATTGTCTTGGTTATTGGGTTGCACATTGCCCTTGTCTGTGCATGCCCCTACTTCAAATGCTTTTGCACTCACGGAAGCACCCTTTCAATAATAAAAAATAAATTTAATCCTAACAGGCCAAAAACCGAGTAAAGATAGACACATATGGCAATTCCATATGTGTACCGATAAAACCCATTATCTTCGCGATTGACCTCCGTATATTGCAAAATGGTTTTCAAAAGAAAGCATCTTTTTATATAATCAAATAAATACTGAAAACGCTTTCTACCATTTTTTCTTGTTATCAAAAGAACCATGGCAATGATTCCGTTTAACACGATTGACAGTAGTGTTATACCCACGATATTAGGAAAACACACAACTGCACCCAAGGCACAAAATAACTTTATATCGCCAGCAAACATCATTCTTAAAGCGAATAGAGGAAAAAGGATAAGCGGAAAAATCAATCCGCCAAGGCTGTTTATCAAATTTCCTTGTACAAAATGATATAAAAGACCTAAAACAATAAATGACCCAGTAAGTTGATTCTTTATTTTAAACACCTTTAAGTCCGTGTACAACGCGATGCTTACCAAAAGACTGCACAATAGATATTCCATAGTTATTAAAACCTTACAATGAATTCATCATCTGCGACTAGTATTCGGTCGTTGTTAAATACTTCGTGTTCAATATTGGATTGAATCCGCTCTCTGTTTCCATTTAAGAATGTGCCATTTAGAGAGTTTAGATCAATAACAAACACCCTTCCGTCCTTAGTCAAAAACTCTGCATGTATTTTACTTACTTTTTTGCTTTGCGAAATATAGTCTACCTGTCCTACTAGTTTTCCTATCCTAAATCTTTCGTTCAAACTTATTTTTTCACGCGTATTGTTCAAATCATGCTCTAAATATGGCGAAAACAAATCGTCATCTTGAATAATGTCCGTCTTGTAATCATAAATAGAAGGGGCGTTGCTTGCTGCTAGAGGTTGAGGCTTATACGCCATGGGCGTCTCAGCTTTTATTTCAATTGGCTGAGGATTTTCTGAAACCTTACTAAGCTCCACCTTGGGGTAAACGATGTTATCAATTCCTTTTTTAACTGTTGGAGCACTTTTTTTTGTCGGTTTTTCTTTTGTTGCTGCCGCCTCTGCCTTAGCGCTTCCTGTTTGCCCTAATTTTTTATAGGCGAAATAGTCTGCCACCAGAACCAAAATTGCCAAAAGCCCCACACTAGTCATGTCTGTTCCGCCTGTTTCTGTTGCAAATATTCCCATGCGCATCAAAGCAAAGATGAGCCCGATCCCGACTACGGTTACACCCGCTACAATTACCATTCCTCGCATGTTTACCGCTGGCTTTCCTTTAGTTGCAATGCGGTCTACCGATGCGACTGGCATGTCTGGGATTGGCTTTTTTGCTACTGGCGGCGTAATGGACATTTTGGGCACAGCCTGTTCTTTGGGCGTGGGTTGCTCTCTGGGTGCCGGCTGTTCTGGAAGATAGTGGGACACATTTTCAGGTGGGGCACTTGGTGGTGCTTTGTATTGAGGTTTAGTGCTGGTTTTAAGAACTTCTGCTAGCTTATTTTCAAAAGTTTGAATCTGCTCGAAATTTTGCATAAAAATATCAACCAGTTGTTGCACTCTTTGTCCATCCAGCAGTTCTACACTGCCAGACATAAGAATATTTTTAAGCATTACCATTTGTTTTTCAAAACTATCTCCGCCTTTGGTATTTGGCAAATAAACAAAATCGGCTTCAAAATTCACAGGATTCACGTAGATGTATTTTACGTCCAGTAAAATTCCATCTTGCTCTAGTTGGTATTCCTCTAATTCTTTGCATGCTTTTATAAAAGAAAATAAAAAGTTGAGAAATTGGTCTAACGTTATTTTTTTGTGCGTTATCGCTTGCTCAAATGAAAGTTTGGAAGTGATGTCGTAATAAATATGCACGGTTCCATTTTTAATTTGCTTATTTGCATGTATAACGTTTTGAATTTCGTTATTTGTTAGCATCTCTAATTGATAGTTAATAATCTCGGTACTGTCTTGAAACACTGCAACTAAAAAGTTTTTATCGTATTTGAATTGAATATTCTCCATATGCCATCTCCCTTATATCGCTAAATGTACGAGTAATGCTAAAAAAACAAAAGGTGCAAATGCAAACGCCGTCTTATTTGTAACCTTTTTTAAAAACACAAAGCCTAGTCCATACAAGATAGCGAAAATCAGTGCCCAAAAAAAGATTTCAGTAAGTTCCGTAAGCCCTACAAAAATGCCCACTACTGCCATTAACTTTGCATCTCCCATGCCGATTCCGCCCTTGGAAACAAAAGAGGCCACAGTGGTAACTACAAAAGCAAAAACTGCGCCAATTAGCCTTGTAACAACAAAGTCTATTTCAAAGTTGGGAACAAAAACGAGTAGTGCTACAAAAAATGAAATCAAAACTAGCTTGTTTGGAATGATTTTATCTTTTATATCTGTCACTGCAAATAAGAACATCCAATATGTACAGAGCAGATTGGCACAGCTGGCACTAAAGACACCCTCTTTCCATAGATAAGTGAGTGTGATTGCACACAAAAAACCAAGCGAAACATACAGTTTATATTCTTTCAAAATACCCTTTAGCGATCCCGTCCAATACACTGCTGTATATACGCCTAAACCCAGCATTCCACAACCTATTAACAAATTATTGATATGTAACCACCTGCACTCTCACGGGCACTCTTCTGCCATCGGCTAACGTAACTGTATTTTCGGAAAGCTCCATTGCACATTCCTGCGCGGCCAAAACATCAGCTGGGCTTGCATCGGGCGGAATATAAATATAACTTTCAACAGTTCTAATGTCTTCAACCCTAACCGTTACACCGTTTTTTGTGTCTGCCCTAAATTGAGAAATTCCATTCAACTCGCTGGTAATCCTTGATTTTATAGCTGATTTATTACCCTCATAGGTATTTGCACAAAGGTCAATGGAGGTTGCTAAAAATGCAGTTCCACCTGAAAATCCCTTAAGTTTTTTAAAATTAGTTGCTAAATTGCTATAACTCTGCGCTTCAATAATTTGTCGCCCTCTAGCGGTGCTTGCCAAAGACCAGATGCCTCGGTCTGCCTCAGGATTCTCCTCAGGGTCTGCCTCAGGATTTGTCGATGGGGGTGCTTTAAACCAACAACGTACTTTTGCTCCCTGCACCACGGGTAAAGTGTCAATAACAGGAATAGGCGAGACAAATTTAATCTGGTAACTCACGACCAAGTGAATACAATCTGGTGCGTCTGAATTAAAATATCTGCTTGCGCTATAATCCAGTCCACCCATGCCACCTACCACATTGTTTTTTGCTAAAAAGTCATCAGCGGGATTTTCTGCTTTTGGGATATAACGCTTTACCAAATGTTTGGTCAACAATTCATTAACGCCCTGCGTTTTAATGCTATCAAACACCACTGATTCCAAAGAACCCGCCGCATCACCTAAAATAGACCCATCTATGTTGGGAACCTCAAGCCCAGATAAATTCAATGCCGTCAGCTCATCATAAAAATTTTTCATTTCATTTAGACTTGTGTTAAAGTTTGCTCGGCTCGCATCATTACGAGCATTCATCACGTCATTGATTTCATTGATACCAGCCATGCTGTACAAATAAGAATAAACAGACATTTCGTTTGCCGTCTGAATCAAAGCATTCTGAATAATCCCATGAACATAAACGACGCGTCCAAAAAAACTTATTGTCAATACAACGGATATTGTGATGCAGATAGCGATTGCGGCTTCCAGTGTGATAGAGCCTGCTTCATTTTTTATTTTCATGCATCTCCACCAGCCCTTAATACCCATGATAATTCAAGGTTTCTATTGTATGGCGTCCGTCTTTTCTTAGATCTTCGCGAATAAAATCGTAAGACATAAACAAGTATTTCATACTTACCTCCGATTTGCATCGGATATAGGTTTTATGGTCTTCCAACATGTAGCTGGGATCGCCCCGATTTTTTTGCATATTGATTTGAATAATATCTGCCATGCGTAACAGTTTTTTGTCTCTGTTTTGAAATACAAGAAAAAACTGTAAAAAGTTTTCATAACTCATACAAAAGTCTGAACCATCTGATTTGTATTTTGGATACCGTTGCCCTAAGGAGCCGCTTGCTAGAGACTGCAACGATATGTTCATATTTGCGTTGGTATTTGCCCCTGTAATATCGCTTTTTTTAAACAGCGGAATTTTTAACCCCTCATTTACCAAAAAATCCATTTCCATTTTTGTCTCAACAGAGCTTAATGCCAGCATAATTCCAATTTGAACAAGCGGTGCAAAATACCCAGCTGCAACAGAAATTTCATTAACAGCCATTCGTAGTTTCGCATCTCCATAAAAAGCTGCCAAGTTAATGGCAATCCTCATTGCAAAGAGTTTCATGTAAATATTTCTATTGTTGGTTTGGTCACTGGGGTCACCCTCTAAAATGTATTCCACTTCAGAGAATAGCTTTGTCTCCAAATCTCTTTTATTTACAAACTTAAGGTTATCCTCTGTACTTCTATCCACCCAGTAGTTCTCGTGAAATCTATCCTCAAAATTATGATTTATCCAATAGTCGTCCGTACGCGTAAGTCTGGTTCTAAACATATTCATGGCATAGGTGTCCGCTAAAATGCTTTTGGTAGCACCGTTTGTCATTTCTGCAAGCGTTGAGAAAAAGCTCGAGAGAATGTTAAAATTGTCTTGCTGTTTTTCAAATCCTCCACTGGATTTAAAATTTAAACTACCTAAGTCTTCCAAATTATAATCTTGTGTTGTCTCTGGATTAGCAGAGGTTATGGGGAGGCTGGAAGCAACATATGAATCAACCACACGCGTTACAAAATCCAAATCCTCTTGCAAAAATGCATCGCCTGTTTGCAATGAAGTGCTCTTGGATGGCAATGTGTCAACGTTATCAATTGTTTCAGTTGCATCTGCAACAACTTGCTCAATAGGTGTTTCGTCTTGGTCTTTGTTCACAGTATACACTTGGTCAATCTTGTTTAGATCCTGTTCTGGCAGGTTACTACTCGGCTCACCTTTTTCAAAATTATTCGTTTGGCCAAATTCGTTGCTATTTTCAATGGCACGAAGCTTGTTTAGCACATTGTTTTCTTTTTGTTCTAACATGCTATACTCTGAGGCTGCTTCGCCTGAACTTGGAATGTAACCAAACTCGCTGTTTGCATCAGTATAATGGCTTTGCATCTGGGTTATTCGTGACTCAGCATCTTGAAACCAGTTGTTAATATATGTGTTTGCAATGATGTTACTACACCTACCGATGTTTTCATTCGCATCATCAATTAGACCTGTTTTGGCCTCTGAATCGTAATCTTTGGCGTTTGCCTCTTGTACGTAGCTTTCCAGTCTCCCTTTTAGTGTAGATGCTCTTGACTGTAAACTGCTGTAGGTACTCCTAAGTTGATTGAGTGCCACTCTGGCCGATGTAATTTGTTGGTTTATTGTATTCTTGTTATCCCTACACTTTGTGAGTGTTCTGGTATAGTCTTCTTCCTTTTCTTCAATCTCTTCCTCCAAGTCTTCAATTTGTTCAGCCTTGGCTTCCTGCTCCTCTGGTGTTTCTGCTTCTTGTTCTTGTACCGCATCAAGCTCCTCTAGCAACGTTTTGATTTCTTCAGCCAATTCATTTAAGTCATCAAAACCGCTCTCAATTTCGGATACGAGCAACTCCGTTGATCTGGGTACAGAGAAATACCCTTCAAGAACTTTTGCATCCTCACAAAATGCATGGAATGCTTGAAAAAGATCGCCCAAATCTTTTCGTAAGGGCATCGAATCTGCCATTAGTTCCATATCTTTTTCAACTTTTTCTAGCTGCTCCGACGAGCCTGTTATAAAATCAAATTGGTCCAATGCTGTAACTGCTGCGCGGTACTTGCTAAACTCAGCTACTTGATTTTCTAAAATATCTGGTTCTGCTATGGAATAGAGTGGGTTGACTTGCACATCATCTACTAAAAACCCATATAAATCCAAAGGCTCTGATCTGCCTTGCATGATCCCCGATAGCTCCCCTATTCTGTCGAAAAATTGCTGCACCGTATCTGTCTCCGGGTAATATCCAGACATGTTTGCCAGCGCAAAATCAAAATAATCATCTTGCAGTTCCTCTGCACTCGTAGCATCCAGCGCAAAAAGTCCGTACGCCTCTTTCAGTTCCTTATCATAATTTGCAATGAGCGATGCAGCAGCGCTATCTGATGCGCCCTGCACCAGCGCAGTCGCACTTCTAATCCGGCTTCCATCCACAAATATTGCGGTCAGCGTAAATGTTGCCAGCATAATAATTGCCAAAAATAAAGATATGGTTCCATTGTTCTTTTTGAAAAAATTCATTTCACCACGCCGCCTTTATCTCTGGATTAAATTTTTTAATTTTTCGAGTCCCTCTCTGTATTTGCTCTCAAACGCACTTGCTGGAGGAAACTGCTTTACAAAATCTGCTGCTAAATCAATATTCCTGATGAACTCTGCTGGCTCATTCACCGCAGCCTCTGCATATCCATGAATGGGGTACGGGCTTTTAATGCCAAAATATTTAAAAATTCCACCAAAGGGAACTTCGTATTCAACTTCAATGTTTACAATTATTTTTTTATAAAAGATAAAATTTTCAAATTGTATCTGCACGGCATCTTCAGAATATGCTGACCCGTTGGCTGTATTTGCATTTAGTTTCATCAAAGCATATTCTTTGACTTTTTGCTTCCGCTCACTGTCTCCTGTATTAAAGTTTTGGATTACGCGCCAGTACACATTGTTGGTTCTAAACGCATCCGCACCGATTCTTCCGATAAACATATCTTTTTCTTCGACGGGGAAAACAATGGCACCACGCTCTGCCGTCTCCAGTGCAATGGCATTAATTCTAACTTGTTCATATAACACATAACTCAAATATATTAGTAACAACATGACAAAAAAAACGACGGAAAATGCAATGGCCGCTTCCAGTGTGTATGAACCACGTTGACTTTTAAAACGTTTTCGCACAAAATCACGCCCTTTATAAAAAGATTGCAAAAGGGCAGTGTCCTTGCCCTTTTGCGAGTAAAACTTTTTATTGCGTTTGCAAATCGCTTTGCGTATCAATCTTATCCGGCGAAATATCTGCCGCAATTTTATCCCAAATATTTGTCAGCTGTTTTCTAAATACAACTGCTAAGGCTATCATAACAGCAAGAATTACACCGATCTCAATTGTAGAGATCCCATCTTCTTCCTTAATAAACTGAATCATTAATTCTTTCATTTGTTCACCTCCTTTAAATTATTCGCCAAGAACCCGCGTTGCAAGCTTTACACAAAAAGCAAGTATAGACTTTCTAAATGCCAAGGCTACTGCAATTAAAACAGCGGTGATGATGGCAATTTCCAGTGTTGATATTCCGCTTTCGTCTTCTAAAAACTCTCTAATCAATTTATATCCCCCTTACCAGCAAAGCTGGAAAAGTTTGTATATTACTAAAGCCGCTTCACCTCTGGTCATGCTTTCATCTGGCAGAAATTTTCCATCTTGTCTTTTAATCACAAGTCCTTCGCGCGATGCCATTGCAATTTCTTTTTTTGCCCAGTCTGGAATGGATTTATTATCCGCAAAAGTAGAAAGGTACTGTTCCGGCGTGGAAACATCTTTGAACTTTCGCTCGATTTTCAGAACACGCGAGTAGAGCACGGTTGCTTGGTCTTTGCGCAGTGTGTCATTAGGTGAAAATAGACTTTCTGTTGCACCTTTCACAAGCCCTAACTTTTTTGCAGAACCGACAATATTGCTACACCACATTGTACTTGGAACATCTGTAAATCCGCTGTTGGTGTCCTTATCAATTTTCCCTATTGCACGCATTAAGAGCGAAGTAATCTCTGCGCGAGAAAGTTGCTTATCGGCTGAAAAGTTTTGCGTGGAGGTACCCATAACAATACCTTTATTCGCCAAGTATTGAATCGCTTTTTTCATTTCTGCACTTTTGCTTTGAATATCCGAAAAATCTTTTTGTACTTGCTTCACTGCATAGGTATCACTGTCCATGCATTTAAACTCAATACGTCCAGCAGTAGGGTTATACTTATTTACCACAGGCACACCGTTTTTGTCCACGATGGTCATGTTTTCATCTAAAACATTCTGTAAACCCGGAATCTGCACTTTGACAGGCAGTTTCAGCTTTTCATTTGAAAAAGAGACCGCATAAGCAGTTTGTAGTTTTGCAACAAGCACGGATTCCGTGTTGTTCCCAAGTCCCAACACATCTTGTTCTTCTGGTACAATGGATACACTTAATCTCTCTGTGTTTTCCATTTCACCTTCTAAGTTACTACAATTTACGGTTACACCCACTTCTTCATTTTCAACGCTAATATTTTGTGCTGAGACCTGTAAGACCGATTTGTCAAACATGGCGTTAAAATTCTCTTTTCCCTTTGCTTTAATAAGCAAATTCACATCTAAATCCCTGTCAAGACGAAGACCGTTTTTCCCAAGTGTTTGCGTCATTTCCTTTTGCAACGCAACACCTTTTTCACTGGCGTTTGCAACCAAAGCCTTATCCACCAGGATATCGCCAGTGGCAAAGTCTACGGCAACGGCTTCTTTTATAGCATCTTCAGTAAAACGCATAACCAAATCAATATCTGACTCTGACTTTTTTTGTGCATCAGTCATGGAGTCTACTGCCTGTTTTACAAGCTTACTCGCATCTTCCGCGCTTTGAATATTGGCCAGATCTGTGTATGGCAATTGAAGCTCTATATTGTCTGTTGATGCTTTGGTGGTGGTTGGTATCGTAGGTGTAGCTGGTGTTGATGGCGTACTGCTGCTGTCTCCACCGCTACTGCTACCTCCTCCAGTATTACCACTGCCATTGTTATCATTTTCATTATTACCGCTGCCACTGGTAACTGGGACAAAAACAGCCTTCACAATGGTACTTTCACTACTTGTGAGAAAGTATGTAGAAGCACTTGTACTGGATTCAAATGCCCCCCCACTCGACGTCGTCCAATTGCTAAACGTGTATCCGG
The DNA here is from genome assembly GCA_031554055.1 of Eubacteriales bacterium. Classification (GTDB taxonomy): domain Bacteria; phylum Bacillota; class Clostridia; order Lachnospirales; family JAVBKL01; genus JAVBKL01. The sequence continues at coordinate 12,064 of JAVBKL010000148.1, forward strand.
TTGCTGGTATCGCACAAATTTCGATAAGTTGCGATGTCGGATAATCCCCTGATGTACCTTTGGTTATACTACCGCCTACACCTGAGCCTATCGTTACAGCCACTTTTGTACCAGAAGAGTAGGTTGGCGATACGCTAGTAAATGTCCCATTTCCCGTTTCATCAACCATAAGGGGCTCGCCGACTGTAGGGGTATTGCTCATTCTTGTCGTAGCAGTTATTGGAATATTTTCAAATCGTGCTGTTTCCGCAATGCCGCCTGTGCTGTTGAACTCCTGCACAGTATAGGTCATCGTTCCTGTGTCAGTGCCTGTCAATCCTACAGTCGGCCCAACACTGTCTACCAAGTAAACAATCTTTGTATCACCATCAGGGCCTGCTATATAGGTAGCCGCTTGTGGTGTGATTGGTATCAAAGCATTATTCGCAATCTGTGCTACTGTCAGACCTGCTTGCGTAACGATAACATCAACCGGGCACTCCACTTTTATTTTTGTTGCAAAGAATTTGTCACCGGGCGGTACTTGGGTGATGCTTACGGGAATCGTGGGCGAAGTTGTATCCGAACTCAAGCGGCTAATCAAACTTTGCACGAGTGCGATAACATCAGCATTTTTCTCTAATTGATGATACTTTTCTGGAATATAGAAAGTTTTGGAGGTTGGCGCTAAGTTTCCTACAGTGGCACTATACAAGGGAACAAGGCCATCCCCTTGGAAATCGCTATGTACATCATAAACGCCGTAATCTTTCATTAAAGCTTCTTGCACAGTCGATTGGTCGTATCCCACGATAAAGTAAGAATCTGTATCCAACACAACGTGGCTTGCCAGCGAATTCTTAAACAACCTAGTATACATAACCTGTGCATCTGCCAAAGCGGTCGTATAGGCAGGCCACAATGTATTCATTTGTGTTTTTACTTCTGCATCTGTCATATTTACAAAATGATCAATTTTCTGCCCACCAATCGTACGAGTTTCAAACCGCTTTGCATAATTTTTTCCGCCTACACTATTGTATTGTGATGGCGGTATGAGATTGAAATGACGTGTGTGAATGTCAAGACTCACTTGCAATGCCAGGGGCACTCCCAGAAATGGCGTACCTATGGATATAAACTTTTTCACCTTATCCAAATTTTCGGGGCTTTGAGCCATGTAATCAGCACCCACTAAACCACCAAAACTGTGCGCAACCAAAACCACCTCTTGGTAATTTTCTGCAGCGACATGTGTTGCTAAATCTGCCGCGAGTGCTGCAACAGACGTTTTTGTTGCATCATATGCAAATTCTTCAATTGTAGTCTCGCTGCTAGAAAATTCTGCAGTAAGTGCGTTTGTTAAATCTCTATAATCTACGCCCACATTGGCATCGGGCAATATGATAATCCCACGTTTTGTGACAGCCTTTGGCGTTGCTAGCGTGAGCGACAGCGTTTGGAGCGTTAACCCTGCCGGCGTTGCAAGCACTGAATAATTGAGGGTTGTATCACTTGCCTGTCTTTCTACGTCAACAAGCCATGTTATTTGCGCTTCACCACCAGAGGCCAAAGAGGCGAGTGAAGTAGCAGCGGCGGTGCTCCCTTGTGCCAGCGTCATCCCCGTTGGCAAGCTAAGCTGGACCTCGGTGCTTGCAATAGCACTATCTGTTTCATTGTTAAAATAAGCAGTCACGCTAATGGGATTGTTTGCATAGTCATCTTCCGTGTCGTTGAGCACCATCTGGGTTGGGGCAAAAACGCCTACTGAAAAATCACCATCTGTACTTTGTCCTGCAAATTGGCTAAGGCCATAATAAGTGGTAAATGTTTTGCTCTGGCCTGCGTTTAATAGTACTGGGTTATAATAGGCAGCCACAGCACTATCGACAATGGGTCGTTCAGGTGTAACAGCATAATCCCACTGCGTACTACTAATGCCTCCCCATTGCACAAACTGCACTTTGTCTGGTCTTTCAGTGGGATTGGTATAAAAAATACCGTTTGTAATTAGGTTTGGCGATGCCAAGTCGTCAAAGGCTCTCCATGTCCGTGGCACACTTGCTCCAGAAAACTCTCTTTCCGTTATGATCGCACCTGCGTCATCTGTTCTAAATTTAGCACCGTCGTTCCCTACCAGCATCGTATCCATCATAATTCTGAGGCCAACTTGGTGTGGCGTTGTTCCCTCATTGGTTGCCAAATACTGTATCTGTGCAATGTCTTCCTTTCCATTTTCAGGATTTGTGTAGAGCGAGATGATTTGTTTTATTTTAATATCACCCTCTACCATAACCGCCGTGTTACTTTTTCCCGTTGTTTGCGCCACTTGCTGATTAGCAGAAAAATCATGATCAACGCCATCCACGCGAACGGTTGTTTCCGATGTAGTACCTGCCGGGTGATTAAAAAGCATGTTCCTGTAATCATCTGCACTCCCTGGGTTTCCAAGCGTAGTACCCATTGTAAAATCTCCGTCATTGTATATATGTGCGTCTATGTAGTCATTTGACAGCCAATTGTTCGGATACGTATCCTTTGCGGAAGCATTTGGATCACCTGCAACAAATGGCACTACTGTCTCTACATTTTCTGTTTTGGTGGTTTGCCTTTGTGCAAAAGCATTGTTTGCTGAAGCCGTACCAAATACTAGCGTAAAAGCTGTAACCAAACTCATCATTCGTTTTAATTTCATTCCATCACCTATATCCCATTCATCATGATAACGGCAGGGCCGCCTACTACTAAGATAATTGCAAACAACAAAAACACCATTGGCAACATCATTTTTGTTCCCGCTTGAGCACCTAGTTCTTTTGCTGCGTTTTTTCGCAACTCCCAGCATTCGCTGGATTGCTGTAGCAATGTAGGTACGACTTCTGAGCCTCCCTTTTTAAGATTACTTACAATAACAGAAACAAATTTCATAATTTCCTTTGTCTTGCAACGTCTGCCGAACGCCTCAAATGCAATACTTTCAGGTACGCCGTCGTGTATTTCTTTTTGGGCAAACGCAAGCTCGTCATAAAGGGGATTATTTTTTTTGTTTTCTGTAACAATTTTGTCCCAAGCTCTCGATACTGTCATACCTGAGTTAACCAAAAGAACAAGTTTGTTGACAAATTCGGGAAACTCCATGCGCATCTTTAGCCTACGCTCTTCAATTTTTTTGCTAATGGTGGATTCCATTAACGTACCAGAAATCAAAGAAAATACTGTGCCGCCTACCACTGCAAATAGTGCCGTGCTGCTATCATTTTGTGCGCAGAGCAACAGCGCAAGCGCCAATGCAGACAACTCTATGATAAATGCCACCACTGTTTTATTTGCCTGATGGTTTATGTAAAAATATTCTCCATACTTTGTTCCATAAAGTTCGATAAAGTTCGCCTTTGTCTGCATTTTTTTTCGACCTATGATAGCTTTAATATCGTAGGGAAGAGGCTCTAAAACATTGATGGTCGCATTAAGGTATAAGCCAATGTGCAAAATTTTTTTCAGTTTAAAATCCTTTTCCTGAAGTGCTTCTAAAAACTCAGTGTAGATGTCTTTTGACTTAAAATGCATTGTCAATAGGAATGCTAGCACACAAAAAAATAACCCCCCTGTAACTGCCGTTATAATAATTGCCATCACTACACCTCAATATTTACGATTTTATCACCTACAAAATAACTGACTATAAACAGTAAAAATGCAATTGTCATAACTAGTCTTCCTATGACACTTTGAAACATTGGATCCATATAATCTCCTGACATGTAGGACAACCCCAGAATCATGCCCAACATTAAGCCGATCATTGCTTTCTGCTCAAATTTTTTCTCGCTAAGGGAAACAGCAATCTCACGCTTTATTTCTATTTTATCTGAAATAATATTGGAGGTTGTGCGAACAACATCAATCAAGTTACCGCCAGCCCTTTTGCTGCTTTCTAAAACATCTGCAAAATTTTGAATATCCTCGTTATAAGCCCGTTTGGCAAAATCTTGAATCAAATCCTCAATTGTTTCGCTCATACTAAGCCCGCGAACCACATATTTTATTTCCCTTAAAATATCTGTATCGGGGTCAGGATAAATTAGTTCCAGGTCCTTTGCGCTACTGGCAAAAGCCTGTTCAATGGATTTTCCACTGCTGAGGCTTGATGATACGGCATACAGCATGTCTTTAAATTGATAACCTAAATTAATGCTTCTTTTGGCAATGATGCGTTTATACATAATATCTGGGGCAAAGTACCCCAAAAGAGCCATTACTCCAGAAAACACAATGCTTCGATAGAATATAAACCCAATGACAAAAAAAAGAGCACCGCCTGCTAATGTATACAATATTTTTTCTTCTTTTTTCATAATATAGTATGCATAGTCTGGCTTGCCGTTCTGATCGAATGCATTTGCAGCGATTAGTGCTTTCTTCTCACGACGTTTTTTTAAAAAACCCAAAAGTATCACCTACTCTTCCCATGAAACCCCTGCCATTTTTAGCTTATAGGTATTTATCATTTTGTTGCTTTGCACCCTCTGTAGTGTTCCAATAATCTTCTTATCTGGCGTTTCCCCCTCTTCAACAAATTCATACAGTGTATTCAACTTGATTTGTCCGTTTTCATAACCCACCACCTCTACAATCTCAATCGTTCGCCGAGACTTATCTCTCAAACGTGCCAATTGAACTATAATGTCAATTGCTGAAGCAATTTGCTGTCGTATTGCATCAATGGGGATTTGCGCACCTGAGAGTACCATGGTTTCTAAACGAGAAACCATATCTTTAGTTGAATTTGCATGCCCAGTGGAAAGAGAGCCATCATGCCCTGTATTCATGGCCTGAAGCATATCAAGTGCTTCCGCGCCTCTGACCTCTCCGACTACTATGCGTTCTGGGCGCATACGTAAAGACGATTTTATTAAATCTCTGATGGTTACTTCACCCTTGCCCTCTGTGTTTGCATTCCTAGTTTCCAACCGCACAAGGTTGTGCACACCTTTGATTTGCAATTCGGCAGAATCTTCGATTGTAATCACACGTTCATCAGATGGAATATAATTTGACATTGCATTTAAAAATGTTGTCTTTCCAGAGCCGGTGCCACCACTGATAAATATATTATATTTTGCTTTAACAAGCATATGCAAAAAAGTGGCCACCTCTGGCGTGATTGATTGGTATTTAATTAGCTTTTCTATTGTCATGGGTGTTTCTGGAAACTTACGAATTGTGACAGTTGGGCCGTTTAATGCTATAGGCGGCAAAACTACATTGACACGTGAGCCATCTTTAAGTCGCGCATCTACAATGGGGCTAGATTCGTTTACGGTTCGGTTTACTTTTGACACGACGTTCTGAATTACATTTTCCAACCTTTCACTACTGCTAAATTTTGCATCTGCCCTGAAGAGGTGCCCATCTTTTTCTATAAATATATGGTCAGCACCATTAATCATGATTTCCGTAATTGTTGGATCGTCTATCAAAGGCTGCAGTGCATCTAGCCCGCGCATAGAATGAAACACATTATTAATAATATCCGCCTTCAATGTTAAGTTAATATGTTTTTTTTGAGAGAACTCCCGCACAATGCCTTGAATCATATCCATTAACACTTCATCAGTAATATCAACATTCATATCACGTCGGTTTGCAATTTCCGCACGCACTGCTAGACTATACTCTTCTAACGTCTCCATGGGTTCACTCCATTTCTTATGTTTGCCATTATTGTCCTGAAATCTGCTCTATGCAACTATCCAGATGCCCCCTCATATATTCACAAAGCTCTGCCAGGCAAGTTGTCATATTAAGTTGCGTCATATACGGAATTTCTCGCAGAAGATTCTTTCCGTCTAACACGGAAGCAAGTGCCTGATAAATTGTTCTGGTATCCACCGAATTGTTGTGTTGATTAGGCAAGAGTATACTCTTATCGTAGATATTGTTTAGTGAAGTGTGAAGTTCTTTTTCGCGAAAAAAGTTTTTTTGCTTTTCAATACTTGTCGAACTTGCAACTAAAGGTACTATGACTTTATCCATCATAGAAAGAATTTGAATTGATACATTGGTAAACTCAGAGGGCAAATCGAAAAAAACAAAATCAAACTCTCCCATTTCAGCCACTGCTCCAATAAGCCGAGTGTATTCATCTACTGTGAGATCGTTAAAATCTAGTGCACTTTCAGCGGGGGCAAAATAATACACCTTGCTGGCATTGTCTTGAAGCTTCGCCTTTTGGACACTGAGAGCGATATTCCCAGCCTTATTTTTTGTGGCTAGCATAACCTCTGCAAATGTGCTGTTACCCTTTTCTAGATAGGAAAATGATGAGTTGTTTTTTTCTAAATTGAAATATAAAACTTTTGCAAATTGAGAAGCCACTAGCCCTGAAAGCGCAAGCGACAAAACTGTTTTTCCACACCCCCCCACTGGGGAATAGACTGCTACTAATTTTGTCTTTTTGTTTTCTGTTAATATTGCAGCGCTATTTCCGCTGGTTTCTGCATATATAAGTAGAATTTCGGATATAATTTTCTCAGTCTTCTGAAATTTATTAATATACTTAAAACTGCTAAGGGACTCCTTGAAACTTCCACCCGTGAGGACTCCCACCGCAAAGCCTTGAAGCTTTTCAATTAGTTGAGTTGAAAGCATAGATTCATCTATAAGGAACATATCTACGTTTTTATTCGTTATGTATGGATACAGATATTCAATTTCAGTCACGATGTCTGTATTAAACTTTTTTGATTTCTCTAGCAAATAGCGCGATATCTTTTCAGCATAGATGCTATCTTTATCTGCAATAATTAGATTTAATCTTGCCATAACCATCAGCTCCTCCAGCAGTTCAACTTTCTGTTGTTTGTTATTTTGGATACAAACTTCAGGGTGATATCCTTACGTATAGTATTCAAAAAACGTACCAACAATAACTATAGTATATATTATCATAACATATTTTTTCTTTCAAGCTTTTTACAATCTTTTTGTTATTTTTTTGTTCTTCGACACTGAGAATCATCAGTGCTTTATCTCAATCACACCAATTTCTCCGTATTCACAATGTTCAATTATTAGTCTTACTTTATGACATAAGTAGTATAAACTAAAATCGTAACAAAACAATGCTGAAAACGCATGACCTGTGCCAGCGCATGCTGTATCTACCTGAATTATTTTGCGCGGTTTTTGTTGACAATTTTGCTTATCCATAATATGAATGCGCAATTTGTCAACCGAAATATTTGCATTTTCTTGCACTAACCAAATATTGACTGCGAACACAAAATCATCATCTGAAAATCCATACTCCACAGGATTTATCAAAAAAGCCTCTGCCCATAAAGACGCATTGCTAATTTTTCCAAAAAAAATTAATTCTTCTATCATAACCTCTCTCCTTATATACGAAGTGCGAAGGAATGCCAGCACAAACTTTATTTTATCGCCCTATGGAATATATCCTACAAAAAGGCACATAGCAATACAGTTTTAGCAAATTTTAGGTATTAAATTAATAACTCCAGACGCTTGAACAAATACTCAAATTTAGCTTAACTGTATTTAACCTGCTAGTATACTCTAAGAGTTTCCAAATCTTAAGATTTTACCGTTAGGCAGGAAATTCACAAAAGGAGCGTGAACATCATGAATGATATTGATTTCATCGCACTAGGAGGGCGTATCAAGAGAGTACGCCTACTAAGACAGATTACTCAGGAACAACTATCTGAGCTATGCACTCTTGCGTCTAGCTATGTAGGTATTATCGAACGGGCGGATAAAAAACCAAGCATTTCAACTTTGGTTAAGATTGCTAACGCACTGAATGTTAGTCTTGATTATTTGTTATATGATTCTTTGCAGTTTGAAAAAGAAAGATTTTTTAGCATTAAAAGCGACATTTCAATAGACTGTGAAAACTTTGATATACAGACCATAAATACCACCCATGAACCTTCTACAACAACACACTCTATACTTTCGGAATTTAATGCTTTAAACTTGACTACTGGAGCGCAGAAAGAAGAAATTACTTTGATTCTCAAGATACTGGCGAACATTACCTCAAATTATAATTTTGACAAAAACTAATTTTGCCTAGCCTGCCAAAGTATTATAAGTTAAATGGTGCCAGATCCTTGACACAATTGCGAAGCAAAAACAATATTAGCAAAATCTTCAATATATACTGCCAGTTCATGGATGATACAAATCTTTTTTGGGTTTTTGATATTGTTCGTATATTCTGGACTACAGCGCGCGGTGGAAAATCTGATATGACGTGCGCATTTAGCGAAGAATCTTTGAAGCAATCTAATTCGGCTTTGCCGTCATTCCTCTCCGCTCGAGCTGGCTCAAAGTTCAAGCGAGCCTACATAGGTGCTAGCCATATAGAAAGTTGTAAATGCTTCGGAGCCGTAAACAGAAGTTTAGCTTTTAGAAAAGGTAAAGCCAGAGTAAGCCAATAAAATAGACAAGCAGAATAAACGGAGCAAAATCCGTTTTTTTTTAATGAAGAGAGAAAAAAGTAACGAAATAAAAAATAAAGAGAAAAGGCGGGAACCAGCGGTGGAAGTGGACGGAAATGAAAATACGATCCTGAAAGGATTTATGAAGTATATCCATGAGGTGTATAAAATAGGGGAAATGATTCGTCAAATCCGAGGCGATAGGAAACGGCGAAGCATAAAACTGCATACAGCAGTATACATGCTGTTAATGGCATTCGCTTTTAGGGCGAGTAGCTTAAACGAGATAAAATTATGGACAGAAGAAAGCAACTCGCGTTTTAAGCATTTGTTTAAGAAAGGAATGCGGTTACCAAAAGTAGATGCACTTCGCGACATCGTGAAAATGATACATACAGAAGATGTGGAGAAAATGTTTGACAGCGTAGTGGATAAATTGCCGGAGAACAAGGTATTGAGAGAGAATACCATCCATGGTTTACGTGTAGCTGCGTAGACGGAATGGAGATATTTTCAAGTAAAGTAAAGAGTTGTAGCAGTTGCCTAAGAATCTGTAAAATAATAAATTAGACAAATCAAGCGTGAAAAATACAATAGTTCCCCTCGCATCCATTGAAGTGATAGTTGGGCTTATTTCTTCAACCACAACGACAAAAGGACTTAATGTCACTTGTGTTCTTGATAACAGCCCATATCCAAAGGGGCTTAAAGTCTCAGATGAGGATTTTGCCGCAATTAATATTAATAACTCAACTTTCGCACACCAATAAACGCAGTTTCTGCTTGATAAATAAGGGAAGCTGCGAGATAAAATAGTTCACTAAGTCGATAATCTGTTCATGAGACAACTGTAAATAGTCTCCTGTAGCCTGTTTCAAAGTGTTTATAATTAGCTCGTAAGCGTAGGCGAAAGAAATATCTTCAAGTTCTTTGCAGACAGCATGAAAAATAGCACAGACGGATCTATCGTCTTTGCTTTCTCTATTCTCCAAAGCAAGAAAAATATAGCGAGTAAAAACAATTGTTGTATGAGC
>JAVBKL010000037.1:0-2659 GCA_031554055.1 Eubacteriales bacterium
TGCTTTATTGTGAAGTGCCTCCAGCACTTTTTCATCAACTGTGCTTTTAGCAATTAGATATATATAAGTGCAGTTCTCTTTCTGTCCCACACGATGGATGCGGGCTTTTGCCTGCTCGAAGTTACTCATGGAATAGTCCAATGAATAGAACACCATGGTACTTGCAGCAGTCAGCGTGATTCCAAGCCCTGCGGTGGCAATCTGACCGACAAACACCTGTATATCAGGATTCGTTTGAAACTGTGTGACTTGTTCCTCACGGTCTTTCACTCCACCCATGATTAGCGAATATTGAATATTCTTTTTCTCCAGCAACTTGCAGATAGCTTTAATTTCACCAACGAATCGTGCGATGACAACCAGTTTTTTACCTTCTTGAAGAACATTTTCGATAATGTCCTCCAATGCCGCTTGTTTAGCGTTACTGATTCGTTGTGGCGTACCGCCCTCATCGTCACCAATGAAACCGCCAGTGAGTTGTGACAGCCGGAGCAGACGGGTGAGGATATTGGTAACAGTAACCTCGCCTTTGCCAAGTTCGGCATAGCTGTCTTTTACCAAGTCCTTGTAAATCTTCATGGCACCTGACTCCAACTCAACAGTCCGGATAACGTCCGTGTTTTCAGGCAAATCCAGACATTCACTCTTAGTTGCCCTGAAAGCAATACTGTGCAACCTCACCATAAGTTCCTGCTCCATTGATTGCTTCAGCACCGGCGTGTGATTGCCATAACCCACCATTTCGAAGTAGCGGTTGCGAAAAACATAGAAACTTTGTCCGAAAACAGCAGGATTAATAAACTTGTACTGCGAAAACACATCTACAGCTTTATTTGTGATTACCGTTCCTGTAAGCAACATTTTGTAGGTTGCTTTTGCGCCGAGCTTGTGCATGGTTTTGGAAGCCGAAATATTATGCGTTTTTATTTTGTGGCCTTCATCCGCCACGATAATATCCGCATTCCACACCATAAGTTCTTTTTCCATACGCCATGCCGATTCATAATTGACAACCGCCACTTGTAAAGGAGTGCCTTGCATATGCCGGAGGGTATCTGACTTTTTTGCCACGATTCCCTCAAGAACTGCCAATGTATAATCAAAATCTGCAAATTTGGCAAACTCCTCATCCCATACCCCCACGATGGAGAGAGGAGCAACAATTAATACCTTTTTGATTTTTCCTGCATTGAATAAAGAACCTATGATTGAAATAGTTGTAATTGTCTTCCCTGTACCCATTTCCATTAAAAGTGCCGCACCTGTCGATGACGGAGCATTTCCATAAAGCCCAAACATTCCGATCACAAAGTTAAAGGCTTGGATTTGATGTTGATACGGTTTAGCTTTTATTGGCATTAAAATATCATGTTGCACTGTTTAAAGCCTGCCTTTCCGCTGAAATGCCCAATGCCTCAGCCAACTGATTCTTTGGCATTTCTTGCAGCATTTTCTCAATGTCTTTTAAAGTCTTTTGCTTTTTTTCATCTTTAACTTCTACAGACTGCGCCCTCCCATTGTGAATGATAATTTTTATTGTCTGCATTAAACGACCTCCTTCGAGGGGTTTGGAATTGAGTAAAATTACCCCTTACTATCTAAACCCCTCTTTTTAGTAAATCCGTAGCCCCTTAATTAAAATTTTTTCAAATATTTTTTTAGCTGTTTATATGCCTTTCTTAATCTGTCGCGAATTGCACTTTCTGTTACGCCCTCGGCATTGGCAATACTCACGATTGAATACCCCAGAAAATGAATTTTATAAATCAGCTCTTGTTGCTGTGGAAGCAGCTTGTGTATCGCCTTATGTAATTCACGATGGGTTTCATTGACCTCAACAATCACTTCAACATTCGTGTCGGGGTTTGTAAGCTGGATTTGAAATGACTCGCTCTCATTATCAAAATGCTCATCACCCAATACAATCTCCATTGAAATAACATCAAATTTATTTTGCTTTGCGAGATGCTTGTTTTCAGATTTGATAACATTAACCAAATTACAAATATCTCTTTCAGACACACCTTCTTGACCTGCTTCAAGCGTGGATTTTGTGGAATCAGCGAACTTGTACACATATTTATCCATAATGACCGTCCTCCTTTCTTCCAAAATTTCAAAAGAAAGAAGGTGACTCACGGATATTTGGCTATGAAGCACGCCCATTTGCCATGCGGCGAAAAAGTTATGCAGAAAGCAAAAACAGCATGCATATTTAAGCCTCCTTAAATTTGCACACTGTTCGCTTGATTGCTTTGCATTAATGAAAACTCACACTATGCAAACATATTAAATTTTGATAAACACCTTCTGAGGAAACCGCACATAGACAAAAGACCGCCTTAATCGTTTTTTGATTAAGATCGGCCTTTATCCAAATTTGGAGTTTATAAAATTTAATTGTTTGCATTACTTATTATCTTTTGAGCAAAGCAATGCTCTACACCATAGAATAAATAATCCTAAAAAACCCTGTCCTTTCATAAAAATTGATATATAATGAGTTGTTTAGTCTTAAATTTATACAAAAGCCGCTCATATTGTAACCATATCAAATTCACACAGCTTGTCTATTCGAATAGTCCGACCTAAAAAAGCAAAAAAGAGCGACCTTTTACAGTCACTCTAAAAAATTGATATATAACGATAAATTGTTCAG
>JAVBKL010000247.1:0-12645 GCA_031554055.1 Eubacteriales bacterium
TGCTAGTAGTTCGTTCACTTCTACGCCTACAGCGAACTTTCATCGCCTAGTTGTAGTCCATGCCCGTCGCACGATAATAAAGCTACCGTTGCTACCCAATGGTAGCTTTTTAACGAGCAAATTCAAGAAATTTTTAGTCCGTGCTTGACATACGGGTGACGAAGGTCGTGGAAACGGTTTTTCACATGAAATCTTACAAATTGATAGGTAAATAAGTCGAAAGAACCTACAAAAGTTAAAATAAAATCTACAATTGCGGTATGAGATGCACCATGAATTTGTATTATAGCAAAACGTTCAATAATTAAGTTGATTAGATTTCTTAACTATAGTATTATGTTTTAGTAGTATCTATTTTTGGTACTTATATTTTCTACAATTAGCAACCCAGTTCAAGAAAACAAAGTCCGGCTGTGCTATGCTTTTAGTGGAGATGAGATATGGACACATGGGAGAAAATCAAAGCGGCGCAATGTATGCAAGACTACATTCATCAGCATCTTGATGAGGATATTACACTAGAGGACATCTGCAAAGTGTCCATGTATTCAAAGTGGCATTCCTTTCGAATTTTCAAAGAATTGTTTAATAAAACCCCTTTCGAATACATAAGAGCTTTACGACTTACAAATGCTGCCCGCAACATTAAAAACGATTCTTGCGTTAATTTATTAGATGTTGCTATAGATGTTGGTTTTGCTTCTCATGAAGGATTTACAAAGGCGTTTAAAAGATATTTCGGAGTAAATCCAGATAAATATCGCCAACATATCCCAATGCGGTATATGTATTTTGAACCTTCTTCTATCCTCCGTTATCATCTACTACTAAATACTAAGGAGTATATTGAGATGGCCGAAAATCAAAGAATAGTTACAGCTACAATCATAGAAAAGCCTACTTGCAAGCTGATTTTGAAGCGAGGAATTAAATCTACAGGTTACTTTGAGTTTGATGCAGAAATGGGGTGCGACAAGTTTGAGATCTTGGAAACCATCCCTAATGCTTTAGAAAAAGTGGTATTTATTGAGTTGCCAGCAAACATGATTACGTCGGGTACATCAAAAGTGGCAGCTGCGTTAGAAGTCTCCTTTGATTTCAAAGGAAAGATACCCGAAGGTTTTGAAATGATTGATTTGCCGGCGCATCTTTACATTTGGTTTAATGGTGCACCCTATGAAGATGATTGTATGTATGGCGTTGCTCATGAGGAATTATATCGTGCCATTGACAATTATCGGCCAGAGTTGTATGGGTACGAGTATGCAAAGGATTCCGTACCAATCTTTAATTATTTTGCATCTGCGGCAAACGGTGTAAGACAAATGATACCAGTAAGACTTTTGGATAAAAAATAAGCTTTAGAGCTGCCTTTATAAATTAGGGCGGCTTTTTTATTGAACCTTCTGTGAATTTTTAGTCTGTGCTTGACATATGGGTGTCGCAGCGAGTGACGGTTGTATTTTCTCAAGATTCTGAGTTTATGCCGCTCATCTATTGTGTAACATAACTTTTCTCTGCTATTTTCCACGCTAAATCCTCCTATATAATTATTGTTTCCTCGTTTAACTCTTTTTAGCTCAAGACTATAATATGTAAATATTAATCAACCTACCGCGGTCACAAACCAACATTTATTCAGTCTTAAAGTTTATTGTTGCTCATTAAAGCAATTTTTTTGTTTAATAAGGGTTATCACCGTAGTTTTTTGAGTAGTATGCCATAGAATCGCTTTTTGCAGATTTGTACGTCCTTGCCCTCGCCGTCTAGCTTCAATGCGTCCTTGGCAATCAATGCACGTCTCACATCAGTAAGTGTGGCGGCGGGAGCAATGGCAAAAAAGTGCAAAAAAAGTGATAGCCGTTTTTATTGGCTATCTCTTTGATATGTAACTAGAGTATGCGTTCCTCTAATTCTATGATTTTTTCGTCTAGGTCAATGGTGATTTTAAATTTTGAGATTACATTCATTCCGATGACACCCTTAGAAAAAGAGCTTTCTGGGAATTTGTGGGCATATATTTCCGTATCATTTAACTCTATGTTCCCAAGCTTCATCTTGGATATTGCTATTGAGTGAACATATTCAACTCCACTCGCAGTTGTAATTCTCGCTTTTTTATTAGGACTGCAAGTATAACCAAGTCTTTCAATTATATCGTCACCTATGGTTGTTACACTTGCACCAGTGTCAAATAATAAAAATGTCTTGCCATAACGATTATCATCAATACTCCATAAAGATACGTCAACATAAATTAGCCCACTTATTAAGTCAATTTTTAGTTTAGTTTTTGACATTATAAGAGTACCCCCATACCTTCGGGTAGACTTCCGATATACCTAAGATATGCACCACTATTACTACCCCATTTTTCAACTATAGCTTTGCTGTTCTTGTCGTGTGCGATAACTTCCCCACCGATAACTTCACCAAATTCGCCTTCTTTATAGTTTATAATGCAAACCCAAAAGCCATCAAATTCCGTCTTGATTTCATCCATTGTTTTATACATATAAATGCCCCTTTCCAAAACTCAAACAACTATCTATATCTTAGTATACCACGTTTTCAATAAATCTGATTATATTTTTCGAAAGAGAGAGCCAAAGTTCGGCTCTCTCTTCTGTAATATTATTCTTATTTCCTTTGCTCCTCCCGTTGTTGTGCCATTAAGTTTCCTATAGCTATATCAAGCCGTTGGCTCACAATAAGCGTCTTTAGAGAATCGGAGCCGTATTTTAATATAGTCTCGTGAGGTTCCAAGCGAAGGAGTTCAATAACCTTATCTTCGCTTAAAAATTCAATCTTATTCGTTCACTGGCTAGGCTTATCAAGGTTGCATAATTCTTAATCTTTGATTAGAGGCTTTTTTGCGTTCTCAATTTTTTCATGCTGTTGGGTGCCAACCCATTTTCATCTGTCAATTTTGCGAATCCCTATATGTTTAAAAAAACAAATTCCGCCCTTTTTTATTTGTTACTTTTATGCTATGTGTTGAAATGAGAATCATAAGAGCAAAGAAAAAAGAGCCTCGAAAGTTTTGTGGAACTGCTCTAATGGACGAATCTATAAAAAATCCTTGACTACTGACACCATGTCAATTACAATGACATGGTGTCAGTTTTATGTTTTAAGGAGGTTTTTATGCCTACACAAAATTTTTTTAATTTACCACTTCCAAAGCAATCAAACATTTTGGCGGCGGCACGAAAAGAATTTTCGCGAGTGACTTTTAATGAAGCGTCAATCAATAAAATTATTTCAGATGCGGAAATCTCTCGAGGCAGTTTTTATCTATATTTTAAAGATAAGAAAGATTTGGTCTACTATTTAGTGTCTGAATATGTAGCAAAAATGGTGAAGAATGCTGCCGATTCGCTTTCACGTTCTGATGGCGACATTTTTGAGATATTTATTGAAATGTATGATACTACACTGGAATATAAAAAAACGGCAGACTGTGATACGGAGGTATTAAAAAACCTTTTTTATGGTATGCATTCGAATAGCCACAGCCCAGCGGAAGATATTGACATGCAGGAAATGCTGGGATTTGTTAGGCAAGAAAGTGGCTTTCTGAAAATAATTGCAAGCATTGATGCGAAAAAGCTGAATGTTCAGAGTGACAGTGATTTGAATGACTTGTTTGCTCTGCTTCTGTCTGTGACACGGCAATCTATATCAAAAGCACTGGGACAAATGTATAATTCTCAAGAATCAAGGGTTCGCTTTCTTAATATGATAAACATGATTAAATACGGTGTGCTAAAGCCGCATGAAGAAGGAATTGGTATAAGAGAGGAGAATGGTTATGAACTATAAAGTTATCGCAATTGAACGTGAATATGCTAGTGGTGGTACTGAAATTGGTGAAAAGTTGGCTGCAAGGCTTGGCGTTCCCTGTTATGGAAAAGAAATACTGGAAAAAGCTGCACAAAAAATGGGTATTTCTATTAAGGAACTTGAAGATTTAGAAGAAAAAACCACAAGTAGCCTTTTGTACAGCATTTATGCAATGGCAAACATTTCGTCTGGGGAAGTCAGGATGCTAACGAAAGAACATGAGCTTAGCATTACAGAATCTGAAATTATCAAGAATCTGGTTATAGGAAACCCTTGCGTGATTGTAGGCAGATGTGCGGCAGGAATATTTAGAGAAGACACGAGTGTGCTTAAAGTATTTATTCAATCCGATATGGAAACTCGAAAAGAAAGAGCCGTAAACGTTTATAGGAATGATGAAAAAAATGCAGATTCTCTTCTTAAACGCTTCGACAAGCGTAGAAATGAATACTACAAGGCCACTGTGGGCAAGGACTGGCGAGATATGTCTTCTTATCACATGATTTTAGATAGTGGCAAACTTGGCATTGATTCTGTTGTTGACATACTGGAAACCTGTGCAAGGTAACGATATAAAAGGAGGAAAGTAATATGTATCTTATTTTAACTGCAAGTCCAAATTCTGATGGTTTAACGGCGGCAAGTGCCTACGCTGCTCTTCAAGGCATACAAACATCTGGTGGCGAGGGAGAAATTGTAGATTTGTTCACCGACATTGCAAGGGGATGTCTTGCCTGTGAAAATGGTTGGGGAAAGTGTATTAAGGAAAATAAGTGCGTTATTGATGATGGTCTGGTCAATTTGCAAAATCGCCTTAAAGATTCTGAAGGCATTTTTCTCATCACCCCTGTTTACTTCGGTGGGCAATCTGAACGCATGAGATATTTTACCGACAGATTGCGTCGCTGTGAAGCGTTCCGAAAAGAAAAGAGTATTTTGACAGGTAAAAAAATCAATCTGGTTGCGGCGGCTGGAGGCACTGGAAATGGTACGGCTCCTTGTCTTGTAGAACTTGAGACATGGTGTCGCCACGTTGGTGCCATACCAAACGAACGTGTGGGCATTACGCAATCGAACCGTAAAACGATGCTTGAGGCGATAGAACATGCTGGTGCAACAATGGTTATCGTAGATAAGGAGTGATGAAAATGGAAAAGAGAAAGTATAGGGATAGCAATGAACAAGTTTCTTTGCTCGGCTTTGGGAGTATGCGTTTGCCAATAATTGACGGACAGCCTCAAAATATAGACAAAGAAAAAGCGCAGGAAATGGTGGACTATGCTATCGCACATGGTGTTAATTACTTTGACACAGCATATCTATATCACAGCGGCATGTCTGAGAGTTTTCTCGGCGAAGCGTTGGCGAAATATCCTCGTGACAGCTACCTTTTGGCCACAAAAATGCCTCCCTTTGCATTAAAAAGTACAGAAGATGTGGAGCGGATTTTTGAGGAGCAGTTAAAAAAATGCAAAGTAGATTATTTTGATTACTATCTTTTGCACTTTATCAACGAAAGAATTGTTCCCATCATGGAGAAATTCAATGTCTACGAGTTCTTGAAAGAGAAGCAAAGACAAGGTAAAATCCGTCATTTAGGTTTTTCATTTCATGACCATCCAGAACTGCTTGATAGCTATACAAACAAGTATGATTTTGATTTTGCCCAGATACAGTTAAATTATTTGGATTGGCAACTGCAAGATTCAAAGCGACAATATGAAATTTTGACCGAAAAAGGACTTCCTGTGATCGTGATGGAACCTGTGCGAGGTGGTGCTTTGGTTTCTCTGTGTGAAGAATCCTTGCGTATATATAAAGCCGCTGACGAGAATGCCAGCATTGCTTCATGGGCGATTCGCTATGTTGCCACACTTCCTAATGTTTTGACGGTGCTAAGTGGCATGAGCAATATGGAGCAGATTAAGGACAACATACATACCATGACAGACTTCAAGCCGCTTTCCGAAAAAGAATATGAAGTGGTTTCAGATGCAGTTGCCGCATATAGAGCCTCCGCTCCTATTCCGTGCACAGCTTGTGGCTACTGTATGGATTGCCCTGCTGGTGTTGATATTCCCAAAGTATTCGGCATTTACAATCAATCCAAAACTAGTGGCAACGCGACGACTTATCTCATGATGAACCTGCCACAACTTGGTAGTGCAAAGCAGTCTCATAACTGCATTAACTGTGGTCAGTGTATGGAGCATTGCCCACAAAAAATCAAGATTCCAGAGCAGATGGAACTGATTACCGCTTTTACAAACGAAACAAAAGAAAAGATGCAACGATAAGCGTCTTGACATAAAAAGCGAGCGAAGGGACATGTTCAACAAGACATGCACCTTCGCTCGCTTTTGTTTCTCCGCTTAATTCTCTGTTGCAGACGATTCCTTTTGTTTAAATAGCGGGACAAGAAATACCGCTAGTATGCCTACAAAAGCAGTAACGAAAACAGAATGCTGAATGGCGAGAACGTAATTATCAGTATAGATATTTTTTAGAATCATCGAAAGAGCTTGCGAACTTGCCTCCGCAGCTGACAATCCGCTATTGATAAAGTTTGCAGTCAAATTTTTAACAGCCTCGTTAAAGGGTACATTAAACGGTGTAAGTTGTGCTGTCGCATTTGCGTAGTTTGAATTAACCCGTGATGAAATCATTAAAGTCATAATCGCAACCGAAATAGAACTAGAGAATTGCATGATAAATGTACTCATCGCAGTCGCACTTTGTGAATCCGCTTGTTTAATGTCGGTAAGCCCAAGTGTGCGGGCAGGCATCATGGATATTCCAAAACCAATGTTTCTTATGGAAGAAATAACAATGATAGCCGTTACAGAAGCGTCAACGTTCATAAAGAATGATATGTAGATCGTAGCAACACTGCTAATGGCTATGCCGAGACCGACAATCAGTTTTGTGCCTCTGATTCCAGCTATGTCGGTTATTCTTCCCACAATTGGCATGATGAGAGCCATGACAAGAGAGGACGGTAGAAGCACTTCTCCTGATTGCATAGCTGTTAAACCCTTAAAGTTTTGTAAGAAAATCGGTAACGTATAACTAATACTCATCATCATAAGCGACTGTACAATCGTGAGCACTGTACTGACACCATAATTTCTGTTTGTTAAAATCCTTAAATCAAGCAACGGCGATTCACAGGTCAATTCGTTTACGACAAAGAAAACAAAAGCACCGATACCAATGATCACCATATAAGTATAAAGTGGATTGTTCCAGTCTAGTTGCTGATTTTTGCCTAACAAGTACAGAATTAAACCCGAAGCTATAGCAGCGGATATGAAGCCAAGCAAATCAAATTTTGGAAATGGAATTCGTTTGCCAAATTTGAAATACTTTAACGCCAAAAATACTGAAATGAGACCAAATGGCAAATTAACGTAAAATATATATCTCCAGCCAAAGAATTGAACAATATATCCTCCCAAGGTCGGCCCAAAAGCTGGGGCAGCCATCGCAGCTATTCCAAACACACCAAATGCGGCACCACGTTTATTCGCTGGAAACAAGGATAAAACCATACCCATGCCGATTGGGCTCATCATTCCGCCGCCAATGGCTTGCATAATTCTGAAAAACAGCATCGCGTCTAAGCTCCAAGAAAATGCACACAAAGTCGAAAAAATCGTAAAAATTGCCAATGCCGCCAAATAAACACGTTCACCACTAAAAACTTTTGATAGATATGGTGCAACTGGAATGACAATTGCCATTGTCAATGCATAAGCAGTCGTTATCCATTGAGCCGTATCAAGAGTCGCACCAAACACGTTCATGATGGTAGGCAAAGCGACGCCGATTGTTGTACTACTAATCATGGAAAGGAAGGTGCCCATGATTACAACTGCAAGTGAAGACCAAGCCCGTACAGAATCAAAGTCTGTTTCGTTTTGCACTGAAACTCCGCCTCTCTTACTTTAAGTGTATGCGAACGGTTGCATTCGCTCCCACTAGCAGGTCATCGTATTGTTGAATAAATTGAATTTTAATGGGAACAAGCTGTGTTGATTTTACAAATGTGCCACTTGAAGCGGAAGGCACAATGGAAAATGCTGATAAGGTAGCACCCCCAACCTCTACAACTTTGCCGAATAATTTTTCATTGCCCAAGGAGTCAATTGTAATATCTACATCTTGGCCGATTTTTATTTTTGTAATGTCTTTTTCATCTATATTGCTGACAATATACATACTATCAGTATCGTTTGTCATGTAGGCGACTGTTTGCCCTGCTGCAATGGATTGGCCTGGTGCTCCAACTGTTTTTAACACAGTTCCTTCAATTGTGGAACGGATATAGGAGTTATCTATCTGCGAGCTATCTTTGCTTATAGGATCTAACGCCATGATTACATCGTCTTTATGAATAAAATCGCCCTGTTTGACTTTAACATCCAATATATTGCCTGTCATTTTAGACGTAATGGTTATCATATCACATCGCACAGAGGCGTTATTCGTTTTAACATAATTGTTCTTTTCGTTGGTTAAGTAAAAATATGCACCCACCAAAACAATAACGACTATTGCCAAAATTGCTATTAAGAGAGGACTCCCTTTTTTCTTTTTAATTTTGTCTGTCGCAGTTGTTTTTTGTACTGAATTTGGTTCTTCAGCCATGATTTTGCCTCCTAGTTTTCTTTTTTAATGGAATCTCCGTCTTTAAGCATATTTGCATTGTGTGTCACAACCTGAGCGTCGTCGCTTAGACTTCCTTCAATTGGCTCAATTGCAATTTCGTCGGCGTTCTTCCCCAACACCTTGACGGGGATTTTTTTTGCTATGTTGTTTTCATCAACAAAAACATAATTGTCCTTTCCCGAACTTACAACAGAATCAAATGGAACCACTATGCTTTTATCCTGCTTTTCGATAAAAACAACCTTGGCATCCATTCCTGCCTTGAAAGCATTATCTTTGTTTTCAACCGTCACTTGAACCATATACAAATTAGCCGCATTAGCAGAATTTGATAAGGCAGTTATTTGGGTTAAAACCGAAGACTGATCAGCATAAAAAACTTCCGCTTTCCCACCTAATGTCAATTTATTAATTTCGTTTTTTGGAACAGACATCGTGATTGTAACTTGGTCAATGTTAGCCACTGTATAAACAGGGGTTTGTGTTGCCATTGCACCAAGCACAACATTTTTACTAATAATAACGCCATCTATTGGCGAAGTGACCGTGTACTCTTTGACTTGACTCTTTAAATTTTCGAGCTGTGTCTGGCTCGTATTGACAGCCGCCTTTGCACTTTGAACTGCTGCCGTTGCTGTATCCAGAGAGGCTCTTGCACTCTCTACTGAGGACTCCGCACTATCGACACCTACTTCTGCATTTTTTATATTTGCATTGGCACTTGCAACGCTTTGTCTTGACAACACGTTAGCATATAAATCAAGATTTTTTTGCGCTGTGTCTAAAGTTGTTTGGGCTGATGCCATGGCGGTATTTGCTTTATCAAGAGTTGCCCCTGCGGCATTTAATGCAAATTTTGAAGAAACCCCCGCCTCGTAAAGCGTTTTCGTATTGTCATAATCTCTCTGGGCTTGTTGCTGTGTCAGTTGCGCTGAATTATATGTATTGGTTGCATTTTCAGACGCAGTTTGATACTGTAACAACGTTTGTTGATTTGTACCATTTTCTGTTGTTGCCGAATTAATTTTTACACTTTCTAATCCAGCATTGGCTTGGTCTACGCCTTTTGTGGCTTTCTTAATGCCAGTATTTGCTTGTTCTACACCTGTATTCGCCTGTGAAACTCCCGCTTTTGCTTGCGCCAAACTTGCCTCTTGCGTCTTGATTTGATTCATGATTGGGGTCGTATCAAGCTGCAATAACGTATCGCCCGCTTTAACTTTTTCGCCCACTTCTTTAAAGGTTTGCTGCACCGTTCCTGAATATTTAGGGATGACGTTCACCAAGGCCTCTGGTTCCACTATGCCTACTGTCGCATATCCACTACTGAACATATTTGTTTTTATAGCGGTGGTTCCAACGGATATGGTTTGTGGCACTGCTTTAGCACAGCCGCCTAACAAAAACACGCACACAGCTAAGCTTAAAAATGATTGCACTCTTTTCAACATAATTCCTCTTTTCTTTTTATTTTACTACTATTCACCATCAACCACTAGATAAGTCACTTTTCTACACTAACTTTTTATGGATAGATGATGTGACTGCATACAACCCCCGTTGTTATACAACCACACGTTCTATTAAAAAAAATTAGATATTAGAAAAGCGACTTATCCAATGGTTGCTAAGATGTCTACTTATTAACTTTAGTTATTATCTGTTTAATATTAGTAACTATTAATAGTATTAGGTATTGATTTTTTTTAACGGCCACCAAGCTCACACTCGAATGACCGCATTTTACAATATCCTCATTTACAAAGCACCTTACCTTAATGTACTACGTTTTCTGTTCTATGTTTTCTGTTTCGGACGCAATTTCCGCAAGCCGTCCTATAATGCGAATAAATTCCAGCGAGTCTTGTTCACCCAAATGCTCTAGCAAATTGGCATAAGTGCCTATCGCCTGATGATAATTTTTGGTTGCCCATTCTTGCCCTTGTGGTGTGGGGTCAACAATAATACGACGACGATTACTCGCATCAATTTTGCGGGTAATAAAATCTTTGCTTTCAAGGCTGTTTAAAGTGGCTGCGATTCGGGCAGAGCTTACGTTCATCTCATTGCTTATTTCACTAGGCGAAACACTGCCATCCTTTTCCACAATATATGCAAGCGCACATAGTTCGCCTCGAAAACTTTCATCAAATTGACTTAATACGCCTTTACGAAACTTGCGAAATTTAATTAAAAAAACATGAGCTAGTTGCTCATAGTCCATAATCTCACCCCTTCAAGTGCTAATGCCTCACCATATTAATTGCTAACAATATTAGTTTAATACCATTCTGTTTTTTTGTCAATATATTTATAAATTTATGTTTCTGCATTCAAACTGATGAAGCAGAATGTTATTCCGTCTTTGTTAATCGGTGAGAAACACAAGGGAATGCGTTTCTTTTTCCAATAATTTTCTGGGGGTGTTGGGAAAATGGTGCCCAATATTTCTATTGAGATACCGAAAATGAACACTCGAAAAGTTAAAGCCATCAAAGATGACCTCTTTATTTTTGTTTGTACCTATGCAATATAGAGTAACATTTAAACTTTTATTTTAAAACTCATACAGCGTGCGGAGTATGCTGTTAAATGTGCATTTTATTCTATAGCATAGATATGGTTTAGCAAAGATTTTAATTTATTAGCGGCTTCGGTGTCTGTTGCTTTTCTGCATATTATTTTTTCGAAACAGGCATTTCGCCGAATAATCAGAACATAACTTAGGGAATTTGCTCATAGTTATTAAATTGATATCATTTTTGTATGAACGCACAATGGATTACAATGCCTCTTTATCTGGTAAAACTCACAAGATTTATCTCTATCAATGCCACAGTCAGAATAATATATGCAATCGCACATCCCCGAAAAATAACTTTGACCGATTTCTCTATTCTTATAATTTCCGTTTGAAATCAAATAACAACCAGCTTCTGGAGTACGTTTGGTAAAATGTTTCTTTGTGCGATGGTGCTGGATTTTAACAATCGGGTAGTAGCTCCTAATTTTCCCATTTTGCACCAAATGGTCAATTACTTCTCCTGTCGAGTCTCCAAAAAAAATTAACTTTTCTGGCTTGTGGAATATCACACTACATGCGTTCATTTCATCTATTAAGTAATTGCGAGCAAAATATAGATATTGCTTTAAAATATCCGGAATACCTGTGTTTCGATCTCGGTTATAACTCATGTTGCTATTTAGTTCCCTTAACTGCCTTTCTTAGCAAGCAGTACTATTCAATTAGACAATCTTGACGAAAAAGACCTAGTCGTTATGGACGCAACTGAAAAATGAATATTGGCATCAAAGAAAGTGGAGGCGAGTTTAGCCTCCACTTTTTCACGCCGATTATCTTCAATTATCATTTCCTTTTACTTGGAATGATAATTCTTCAACTTCATGTACCTGACCAGTTTCCTGCCAACCAACTCCATCAAAAATCTCCTCTGCGTAGGTGATATTTAGCCGTTGTCCGCCCTTGCTGTCTAGTAGTAAAGTGGCTTGAAATGGAGCTTCATTTGAAAAGCTACCGCTTGTGCAATCAGAAAGCCGCCAAGTCATGGGATACCACCTAAAACGCTGATCTTCTGGTGACTCCAAATTCATGTTGTACCCGTTTGCTGTAATGGTCAGCTTTTGTCCTGCAGAAATGTTGCTACCTTCGTCAATGCCCTTAATTTTGCCACGATGTGCTCTTGGCCAGACCCCGCCTGTGCCAGAGTATTTCCATTTTGCGTAGAGGTGTTCATCCTCATAAACAGGTGTATCTTTTGTGAAAGGGTTACCTGTGCATTCTGCGTTATCATACCAGCCAAGGAACTTGTAACCTTCCCATCCCGGATCCAAGGGCCACTGTTTTTCTCCAATTCCATGTCCTTCTAGTGCTGCGAATTGATCACCATATGACTGACTTTCAAGGAGAAATGACACATCGTAAACTGTACCTTCACCCTCCGGTTCAACTCTCCTCACAGGGTTGTCCATATCAACGTAAGGATAATCGATTGGTTGAACTTCTCCGCGGGAATTAAACTGTGCCAACTCAGATTTTTGAACAGCATACATGATTCCTCCTCTAACCCCGCTGACATAATCGAGTCCTATATACAATGTGTATTGCTG
>JAVBKL010000218.1:0-2830 GCA_031554055.1 Eubacteriales bacterium
ATAACAACGGGTGAGCATTTCTCTCACCCATTTGTTTTGCTATTTTATTTCTTGCTCTAATTCATCAAATTCCTTTGTGTTGAAAAATTCTCCAAGGGTTATGTCAAGTCCATCACATATTTTTTTAACGGTCGCGACTTCTGGACTACGACTTTTATCTCCGAGTATGCTGTAAATGGTGGAACGATCCATCCCACAAAGATACGCAAGACTGCTAGGATTCATTTGTTTTTGATTGCACAATTCTTCTATGCGATATGCAATAGTTTCTTTAAGGTTCATAATAATTACATTCTCCTTTGTGCGATATATCCTACTATTATATTAACAAAATTATAAATATGTTTGTGGGACTTGTCCTACAAGAAAAAATATGATACTGTAGGATATATCCCACAAATAAAAGGAGACTATTCGTATGAAAAATAAAACCTGTTGTTTCACAGGACACAGAAAATTACCAAACTACAAAATTGAGGGCATAGTAAAACGCCTTAATAATGAGGTTGATAACCTAATCAATCAAGGCGTTACAGACTTTATTTCGGGTGGTGCGTTGGGTTTTGACCTTGTAGCCGCCTCACTAATAATTGCAAAAAAGGAAATGGGTAAGCCGATACGATTGATATTCGCTTTGCCTTGCCCTAACCATGATGTTCGTTGGTCTGAAGGCGAAAAGCAATTGCTTTGTAATTTGATTGCTGAGGCTGATGAAATTGTTTATGTGTCTGAAATTTTCAGCGATGATTGTATGAAGTTGCGGAATCAATATATGGTTAATAGGTCGGCTTATTGTATTTGTGCTTTGCTTCATAAAAGAAGTGGTACAAGTCAAACTGTTAACTTTGCTAATAAAAGTGGTTTGCAAGTCA
This sequence comes from Eubacteriales bacterium, assembly GCA_031554055.1. Taxonomy (GTDB): domain Bacteria; phylum Bacillota; class Clostridia; order Lachnospirales; family JAVBKL01; genus JAVBKL01. Next base: position 873 of record JAVBKL010000218.1, read on the forward strand.
TAAATGTTGCAGATTAAGGATTGTGTGCCGTTGACAAGTATGGTATACTCAAAATAATAATATGAGTATGGTAAGAAATATTATCGACGTTTTAGGCATAGGGCCACTTAAAATGCTTAATTTATTTTATCTTGTAAAACAGACAAATGTAACATCCTTGAATCTGACTATTATACACATAGAATAACTGGAGTGAAATTCAATGATTGATGATAGCTGGTTGTTCTACCAAGATGGCATTCCAGCGGTTTTTGAGAACGAGAACTACTATAAGAAACGCCAAATCAAGCAATGCAGAAAGTTTATACAATGAGTAGGAGGAAAGCATTGAAGATAGAAAAGAACAAAAAAACTATGTCAGTTAGAGGGTGGTTGAAGATGCTAGGTATTGCATTTGGAAGTATCATTGGGGTTTGCATCATTATTTTTCTTGTTTTATGGTCATGGAGTCCCGGCAAAATAACCCCCTATAAAGACAAAGACGGCAACATACTTGCTGAAAGCATATCTGAAATTACTAAGGTCAAAATCGGCGGTATGGAGCAAGGTATGATTATAAAGGGAAGAAATAAAAATAATCCAGTGTTGTTATTTTTACACGGTGGACCGGGTAACCCAGAGTACGTTTTGGCGAAAAATTATCCAATAGGCTTAGAGGACTACTTTACTGTTTGCTGGTGGGAACAACGAGGGGGCGGAATGTCTTATTCTTCTTCTATATCGAGTTCAACCATGACACTTGAGCAAATGGTTGAAGATACTGTAGAAGTAACTAATTATTTAAAAGAACGCTTCGGTAAGGACAAAATTTATTTAATGGGACACTCATGGGGTTCATTCTTAGGCGTTAATACTGTAGCTCAATATCCAGAGTTATATGAAGCATATATGGGTATAGGTCAAGTAAGCAACCAATTGGAATCAGAAAAATTGGGGTATATGCAAATGCTATCTACAGCAAAAGAAAATGGTGACGAAAAATCTATAAAAATGTTAATGCAATACAAATTAGATGGAGCAAATACCATAACCCCTAACTATCTGATGGTGCGTTCCAATATAATGAGTAAACAAGGAAATGGCGTATTTCATATAGCAAAATCGAAATTTAGTTTACTTCTGCCCATCTTTCAAGCTAAAGAATATACGTTGTCCAATAAATATGGATATGCTGTAGGTTCAATGTTTTGCCTTGAACAACCTTTGAATAAATCGCAGTTTACTACGAACTTGATGGAAGAAATCACCGAATTAAAAGTACCAATATACATCTTTCATGGTGCGTATGACAGACAGGTATCGTATGAATTATCAAAAGAATACCTTGAACTATTGAAAGCACCTAAAAAACAGTTCTATACTTTTGACAATTCAGCACATAGCCCATTTATGGAAGAACCAGTAAAATTCATGCAAATTATTAAGAACGATATTCTTGGAATTGATGAAAATTAAATGACTGCATCTATATGTACAGCGTAGAAATTAAGCACTTCGTACCGCACCTCAAAATCTACATTTCCCATAATTATAGCTATTATCAACATTAAAATAAGGCTGAATTTCGAGCCTTGTTTTTTACCCGAATACTTACATTTGAAACCCTTATTTCGTAAAATCTTACCGCAACTGACCTCACCACTTTTCGCCCACGAAAAAAAGCTGTCTTTTTCGATAGCCATTTTCATATTTTTTATATTTTTCATATTTCCCTTGATTTTATAAGGTTTTCTCTGATATGCTATGCTCTGTTTTTTATGTTTTTTTCTTCCAACTACTTAGGTATGTATTGGTTGACGGCGAGTGGGAAGAGTGGGAAGAGTGGGACGCTGAATTATATGGGCAGATAAACCTATTGTATAACTTTGGATTGTCAATGGCAGTTTGAGCGCGCTGTCCATTTCCTGCTAAAGCTCCGCTCACCACTCCACTTGTAAGCCAATCTAAAAAGCTGATAG
>JAVBKL010000031.1:0-4653 GCA_031554055.1 Eubacteriales bacterium
ATTATTTTATGCCCAACACGTGAACTTGCTATTCAGATTAGCGAAGAGTTTCGCAAGCTGTTAAAATATAAGGACAACAGTAGGGTGTTGCCAGTGTATGGTGGGCAACCGATTGACAGACAGATCATGGCATTAAAAAAAGGTGCTCACGTTATCATTGGAACACCTGGTCGTGTTATGGACCACATGGAACGGCGCACATTAAAACTAGAAACCGTAAAGATGGTTATACTAGATGAAGCGGACGAAATGCTTGACATGGGATTTAGAGAAGATATTGAGACTATCCTTAAAAAAGTTCCAGAACAACGCCAGACCATTCTTTTTTCTGCAACAATGCCAAAATCGATTCTTGACTTGACTAGGCAATATCAAACCGATCCTGAACATATTAAAGTTATTCGCAAAGAGCTGACAGTTCCAAGCATTGAGCAGGGTTATTTTGAAGTGAAAGAAAAAAACAAGCTTGAAGCACTGTGCAGAATGATTGATATGTATAACCCAACGCTTGCTCTTGTTTTCTGTAACACGAAAAAACGTGTTGACGAAGTGGTTGAGCAGATGCAGGGTCGTGGATATTTTGCAGAGGGTATTCACGGTGATTTAAAGCAAACACAGAGAGATATTGTTATGAAGAAGTTCCGTAATAGGACTCTCGAAATTCTTGTGGCAACCGACGTTGCGGCGAGAGGTATCGACGTTGACGATATTGACATTGTGTTTAACTTTGACTTGCCACAAGACGAAGAATATTATATCCATAGAATCGGTAGAACTGGTCGTGCCGGAAAAGCCGGTAAGGCGTACACATTTGTTGTGGGTAAAGAAATTTACAAACTCAAAGACATCATGCAATATACAAAAGCAAAGATCCACCGCCAAAGTCTTCCAACCATTACTGACGTGGAAGAAATTCGTGCAAAGCAGTATACAGATAAAATTCGCGCAGTGATTGAAGAAGGGCATTTGAGCCGTTATATCAATATTGCGGAGAGCATGATCTCTGATGATTACTCGGCGCTAGATATTGCAGCAGCGCTTCTCAAAATGAATCTATACGATGCAGATGCTACTGATATAGATTTAGAAGCAGAACCTTATGAAGAACGATTTGACCGCAACAAGGATAAGCGCTCCGAAAAGAGCTATGACAAAAACTTTGACCGCAGCAGCAGAACCAGACGTGAGGATGCTTCAAAAGATTCTAGCGAGACTGGAATGGAGAGACTTTTCATTAGTGCTGGCAGAAAAGAAAAAGTTCGTGCAAGTGATATAGTTGGTGCCATCGCTGGTGAAAGCGGAATCCCAGGTAAAGCAATCGGTGCGATTGATATTTACGAGGAATTTACTTTCGTTGATGTTCCGACAGAATATGTAAAAGATGTTTTAAAAGCCATGAAGAATAAAAAGCTTAAGGGCGTTGACATTAACATTGAGCGTGCAAAACGCACGAAGTCTGTTGATAAAAAGCAAGATAAAAAAGAGTACGGCAAAAAAGATTTTAAAAAAAATAAGAAGTAACAAGTATCCGTGCGAAAGCACGGATACTTTTTCGAAGGGCGGTAAAAATGGGCTTTAGATTAAAACGTAAAGTAGAACTTGCAGATATAAATTCAGTAGGGTATGAGTATGACCACGAAAACGGTGCAAAGCTCATTTTTATCCAAAACGAAGATGTAAACAAAGTATTTTCAGTTACATTTAAAACGCCAGCAGACAATGACAAGGGTGTGCCACATATTGTTGAGCACAGCTTATTCTGTGGCTCTGAAAAATATTGTGTGAAAGATCCTTTTAACGAAATGGCAAAAGGCTCGCTTTATACTTTTTTAAACGCAATGACGTATAGAGACAAAACAGTATATCCGATTGCTAGTTGCAACAAACAGGATTTTTACAATTTGATGGAAGTTTATCTCGATGCAGTTTATTTTCCAATGATAAAAAAGAATAAGGCGAGCTTTTTACAGGAAGGCATTAACTGCGAGTTTGGCGATAACGGCGAGATTAAAAACTTTGGCGGCATTGTCTATAATGAGATGAAAGGTGTTTATTCAGACTCTAGGGAATATCTCGAGATGGGGATTTATAAAAGCCTGTTTCCAAACACGCAGTATCAATATGATGCAGGCGGCGTCCCAGAGTGCATCGAAACGCTGACCTATGAGGAATTTTTAGCGTTCTATGACAGTCACTACCGTGCGAGCAATAGCTATATGTATTTGTACGGCGATTTGGATATTGATGAAGCACTTGAATTTATTGACGAGAAATATATGTCACGGCTTGTCAAAAAACCAAACGTGAGCAATATTGAATATCAAAGAGATCAAGTTGGTATTTCTAAATTCAGTTCAGTATATGCACCGGACGGAAGTCGTGGCTACTGCGGTGTAAGCTATGTAATAAATGGTTTACATTCGAATGAAGAAGTCTATGCGTTTGCACTTTTGTGCCAGTTTGTTTTCCTTGAACAATCTTCCATCATTAAGCGAAAGTTATATGAACTAGGGATTGCTCAAGATATTGAAATCAGTGTGAACTTTGATGTTTGCCAACCTGTTCTTAGTATAATACTTAGAAACACAGATGCGTCACCAGAATATTTAAAGGAAGTAATAGACGCAGAGCTTCGCATTGCACTCAAAGAGGGACTTGACGAGGATTTAATTACGGCTTGTATCAATCGTAAAGAGTTTTTGCTATGCGAAGGCAACTACGGTAGGCGACCTCGTGGACTAGGCTACAACATTGAAATGCTACAGAGTTGGATTTATGGAAAAGACCCATTTGAAGTATTAAGTTGGAAAAAGGAACTGGCACAACTTAGAAATGATTTCTCTGTTTTTAAAAGCTTACTATCTCAATTGCTGCTTGAGAATAAATTTTTTGTTTTGTCTGAGTTAAAACCAGATGAACATTTCAAAGTGGCGAGTCAATTGGGCAATGTTGATGTGCCCAAAGCTCGAAGCGATTCTGAAATTCTTAAAAAATTCAGTAGTACGCCCGACAGTGTTGAGGCTTTAAGCGAGTTACCATTGCTCGCACTAGAAGACATAGATAATAAGCCAGAAAACATACCGCTTGAGGTAAAATATTCTGACAAGATACTATACACGCTTGACGAGACAAATGGGATTGCCTATGCTCAACTGATGTTTCATATGGACAAAGTTCCAGCAGAACTATTGCCGTATGTGAGTTTAATTGATTACTTTATTAAAAAATTACCGACCCAGAACTATAGTGTAAACAAACTTACTTCATCTGTGGTTAGGGATTTGGGTGGGCTTTCTTCTAATATCGCTGTGCGGAAAAATATTAAAACTGGCGAAGCGATACCGATGTTTGCACTTACGGTTAAGGCACTCAAAGAGAATGCAACAAAGATTTTTGAATACGCCGAAGAGATATTGATTAGAACCGTTTACGACAACGATACAGAGATTTTGAGACTTTTGAACGAGTATAGTTTGCGACTTGAAAAAAGCTTTTCCTTTGAGGGGCAGAATTTAGCAATCATGCAATCAAAAGCATATATCAGTGAAGTTGATCGATATAAAAATCTCTTGATGGGCTATGATTTTTATTGTTTCCTAAAAGAAGTTCAACTTGATTTTAAGACGAAATCTAAAGAGTTTTGTGAGAACATCGACAAGGCGATTCAATTTGTGTTTACGAGTGAGAACTTTTCTGCTGGTATCTGCTGCGAAGAAGAGGAATATTCAAGGCTTGAAAACCTCGTTCTTGCGTTTGATAAAAAACTGCATCAAACAAAGCAGTTGAAATCTCAGCTTGAACTGAAAACACCTGTGCAGAACACTGCGTTCATCGCAAAAACCAGAGTGCAGTTTGTAGCAAAAAGTATGGGGTATGATAAAGACTTGAAGCCCTGTGGAAGTTTGTTTCTACTGTCGTCGCTGCTTAGCAAAGATTTTTTGATGAAAGAAATCAGAATTTTAGGCGGAGCTTATGGAACTGGTGCGTCATTATCAAGGACAGGGATTTTAACATTCTATTCTTACCGTGATCCAAATCTTGAAAACACATTGAATGCCTATGCTCGTTCGCTTGAATATTACGAAAGCAATGCAATAGACGAACGAGAACTTAAAAAAATGATTATCGGTGAAGTCAGCAAATATATTAAACCGCAAACCCCACAGCAAAAGTGTTTGTATGCGATTGAACTATATCTTTCAGGTTTAAACTATGAAGAAATTTTGAGAGAGTTCAACGAGGTTTTGAATGCAAAGCCTGCCGACATTGTTCAAGCTGCCAAGCGATTAAAAGAGGTAAATTCGGTAGTAAGCACTTGTGCGGTTGGAGAAAAAACAAAAATTCTACAGTTGAGTGATTTTTTTGATGAAATTATCGAATTTTAACTAGACATTCATTTTTTAAAATGTTACGATAATCGGATAAATTTGAATTTTGTAGGGGGGACAGAGATGGCAAAATTTTTTATGGACGATGGTTTGCTTATTGGTGTGCAATTTGTTGATGAACAGCATTTGGAGATTTTTAGACTTGCCAACGAATTAAACGAAAAAATTGTGGAGATTGTTGAAGAAGATGATAAGCCAGAACTGTTAAATAATGAAGAAGCAATTTTATCGACAAAGGATCTAAAAGAGAGTTTGGATTTTTTGG
>JAVBKL010000081.1:0-6676 GCA_031554055.1 Eubacteriales bacterium
GGCTTGGGCATACGTTTCTAAAATCGCCTTTTCGTCGTAATCCAAATTTTCGTCAAAGGATTTTAAAATCTCTAATGTAGTTGCATCCACAATCAACTCAATTTTTTTACCTTCGCTCAAAACATCCACTTCGTAGTAAGCATTTTGGTTTTTCCCAAGTTCCAAATCAATCTTTGTGATTTCACCTGTGTAGCTCTCCAAAACTTTTTCATACACCTTTGGTATTGAGTGAATCGTTGACTTTGCATTGGCTGCCGCATAAATCGAAACGCTTGAAGTCGGCAAAATAATGAATGCTAACATTACAATCAGTTTTTTCATGTGAAAACCTCCTAATTCCGTAGTATACACAATTAGAATCATACCATACAAAACATTTGTTTACAAGTCGTTTTGGTTTTTCTTTATTTTGAGAAATTTAAAAAATTTTTATTTTGTTAAAACTTTTTTCCAAGCTGAAGCGTCTATATAGTATATCAAGTGTAAGTTGCGGACGGACTTACACCTCCTACACCCAAATCTAAAACTAAAAAGGAGTCTTTAAAATGAAAAAATTATTAGTAGCTTTATCAGCGGTGCTTGCTGTTTCCACCATGTCAATTGGAACAACTGCGTTTGCAGCAGATGCTCAAGGAATCACAAAAGTAAACAGCTCGATTAGTGAAACACAAATAAGCACTTCAGCAAAAGCAATCACAGGAAAGATCCCACAATTTAAAAGTTTGAAAGACCCTGTTTTTCAAGCAAAGCTCAACAACATAGTAGATACTTTTTATAAAAACAAAGTGGCAAGTTTTAATAGCAAAAATCTCAAAGACGGCAGTGTGTCTTTTTCATACGACTCGTTTGGCGATGACAAGTACCAATCAATCGTTTTGCACGCAAGCATTAACTACGGCAACACAGGTTCTGATGATGTGCAAACCATTGTTATGGACAAAAACATGACCAAATTCTACACACTCGAGGACATTATGGGTAGCAACGCTTATGACCTTGTTCAAAAATTTGTAAATGCAAAAATCAAAGCAGAAAAAGACTTGTACCTCGAAAATGCAGCACCCATCATTTCTACTGGCACAAGCTTCTACATTGGCAACAATGCAAACGTAACGATTATCTTTGATAAATACGAAATCACGCCTGGATACGCTGGTTGCCCAAAATTTGAGATTAACCTAAACGACAAAACAGCAATGAACTTTCCGATTGAAAGCACCTACACAGATAACAAAACAGTGATGGTTCCCCTTGTGGACATCATGCAACTTTTCAAAGTAAGCGGCTCAAGCCTTGACGCTCAAGTGGTATTAAAAGACGGCAAGTTGTATTCCCCACTCGAAGATTTGAGCAAAGCTTTTGTTTTTAACTACGCTGTAAACGACAAAGCAATTGTTATCACAAAACTTGCTGTAAAATAACAATCCATACAAAAAAGGCAGAACGATTGTTCTGTCTTTTTTGTACATCTATTCTATATCTTCATAGTGATCGTCTACCACTTTCAACTCGCCGTCAATCAATTGCTTTGTCACAACATGCTTCACATCTTTATTTTTATCATCTGGCGATGGAACGATTTCAATTGACTTGGAACCCGCAAGCAAAAATTTTCCATTTTCATATATGTGGTTGCTCATAAAGCTCCCATTTCCGCCAAGGCGTGTGTAACTCTCAATTTGTTTTGTGTCATGGTTGACTTGAACTGTAGCGTAATCGCTTATCTCTTCAAGCTCTGCGTTTTCTATGAATTTATTCAAGCTGTTATCCCAGAGCCAATAATAATATGGATTGTTCCTCATGCTTCCACCAGGAAACTTCCACAACCCAATATCTAAGTACCCATCAAAATTCCAGTCTTCAAATAAAAAACCGTACATCTCTTCTTCCCCAGACGGCGTTTCTGCCACCAAGCCGCCAAGTTCTTGCATCAAATTTCCGTTTGTATCTTTAATTGTTATGCCCTCAATTTTATTTTCATCAAGCATGATGTAATATTTGGTGTTATCACTTGAGACTCCATATTTTTTTACGTTGTTGCCTGTGATTTGAAAAGTAAAGTCTTGCAACTGCTCATTAATTTTTTTAGTCACTGAAAAATCTATGGGGGTCACGATGTCCTTTGGCAATTCATCTCCAAAATAATTATAGTAAGACGGAAAATCTGGGTTTCCAACAATTTCGCCCATAAAGTCACGTATGCCACCGATGTCAATTGCATTGATGTACCCCAATTTAATCAGCTCTTTTGAAGCAATAGCACTTCTTCGTCCTGACTCACAATATACCAACACCATTTGGTTGTTATCATGAATTACTTCTTTTGCTTGCTTTTTTATTTTGTTGTAAGGCAGCAGAACAGCATTTTTGACATGTCCACCTTCAAACTCTTTTTGTGAGCGAACATCTAAAATTAAAGTATCATCGGTCAGAATTTTCTGTGCTTCTTGCGGACTGATTTTTTTGTATTCAAAATTGTTTGCCGTCTGTGTGGAGGACGATGGGTTGTCTAATTTTTTGGTACAGCAAGTTAAACTAAGCATTAGAATCGGAATTGCAGCAATTAAAAACATTCTGTTTTTCATAGACACACCCCTTGAATCTACTTATAAGAGAACTTCCATTCCCTCAAATGCGGCAATCAACTCACTCGCAATCATTTCTGTTTTATTTCTTTTGTTATAATTTTTTTCCATTTCAAAAATTAACTCATCGGTTACATTTAAACCATGATGAAACAAAATAAGTTTTTTAATCTCGCTGTTCTTTGCAAGTTCACAGCACTCGTTCCATGATGAATGCCCCCAGCCGGCCTCAATTTCTTTGTCAGCAAAAAAGCTATCAATAATCAAAGCATCAGACCCTTTAACAAATTCGCTTAAACACTCATCATGTTCTTTGTCTTTTCCTAGTTCAACATCGGTGATATAGCAAATGTTCTTTTCGTTATGAGATATTCTGTACCCATAGCTACCCCCTGGATGGTTTAGCAAAAAGGTATTGACTGTAATATGTTTTCCAATCTGCATGAAGCCCTCGCACGAGTCCAAAAAATTGAGTTTTGCTTTGGCAAATTCCTTAATGAGCAAGGGGTGTGCGGCTGGTTTAAAAATATCATCAATCCAGTTTTCGCATGTTTTCCCAAGTAGCTTCGGTCCATAAATATTTATTTCTATATTTTTATTATGCAAAAATTTAAAAAAGGGTAGCCCAACAATATGATCCATATGATAGTGCGAAAGAAAAAGATATACTCTTTTTATAGAACCCGTTTCCAAAACAAAATCCGATTCCGACACATTGCAAATTCCTGTACCCGCATCAAAAAAAACTATCTCGTCATCTGTTTGAAGGCTCACACATAAAGAGTTGCTCCCAAAATGCGAAATCCCTTTGTTCCAAGCAGGACAAGACCCACGACAACCCCAAAATTTAATTTTAACACCGCTTGGCAGCATTTCACACCTACCCACTTTATGATTCATACTTATTATTATAATAACTTGTCGCATAAAAATCAAGTTTAGATTTCTTACGCAACCGAAGTTTCCATTATAAGGTCAATCTTTATTTGCAAAATAGCTTTTAATCTATCGATAAATATGGTAGCATATAGAATGGAAGATTGTGATAAAAAACTTTCATCCAGACAGCAAATTTCGGGGGAGTGACTCATGATTATAAGAAGAACAATTTCTGCTTTTCTAATATTTTTTATATTGGTGCTAAACTATCAATTTGCTTTTGCAAATGCACCTGCCCCAATAAAACCAACGCTATCTTTTGCGGCTTCTCCAGATCTTCCGACCTCTGTGGACCGTGCTATATACGCCGTATTATCGCAAATGGGTTATGACATGGCCGTGTCGGAACAATCTGCCTCATCTGTTGCTGATATGGTTTCTAGCGGTGAAGCAGATATTTTGGTTGCACCACTGAATGAAGTTGACCAAAAATTAACCAATATGGTTATGGTTCCTGAACCCTTTTTGAAAATGTCACACAACGTGTACGCAAAAGTTAATTCAGGGATCAAAATAAATTCTTGGGACGACTTTTCTAATAAAAAAGTGGGAACACTTCCCGAAAACGAATATATCCTTGCCCATTTGCCCAAAGACGTAAATGAAATTGTTACAGCGCCAAATGACGTTAACTTGATGGATGCTTTAATCAACAACGAAGTGGATTGCATTGTTACAACACTGATTGAACACCACCAAATTTGGTTGCCTGAAGATGTTAAACTTATTGCCACGCTTAACTTTAGCGACGCATATTTATTCATGAATAAAAGAAATTCCTCCATCGTTCCCATGTTTTCAAAAATCCTTAGAACGATGAATAAAGATGGCACCTTGAAAAAAATTATTTCATCGGAACTTATTCCAAGAGCCGAACAAAAATATCAAGTGATGCACATAACCTCTTACACCACCGACTCAAAAGCAGTGCGACAATTTCGAGAAGGGTTTAATTCTACCTTTCCACTTGATAAGTTTGAGTTTCAATTGTTAAGCTTTAACGAAAAAAACTACAGCAAAGACAGTACTCGCAAGGAGTTCATGACAAACACCATCAGAAGTGAGTATTATAACAATATGCCCGAAGCAATTGTTGTAACCGATATTGGTGCTCTTACCTATGTGCGAGAAAATTATTATTCGTTATTCTACCCCATCCCCGTTGCCGTTTTTGGTATAACCGGCTATGAAGATTTTTCTATGGATACCTTTCTCAATTTCATATCTGGCTGGACCGAAGAATGTACCGCCAGTGAAACATTAGAACTTGGAGTCCAGTTATTCCCAAAGACTAACACCGTGTTCGTTATAAACGACGGCACAGACTCTGGCAATGCTATGAAGAAAAAAATCATGCAACAACTGGATAGTACCAAACAAAATCTAAATATTGTTTATAACAAAGATGTTCCCATACAAGATTTGATTGGCACAGTAAGCCTCCTTCCCTCGACTTCCATCATCATACTCGGAAAATACAGCATTGACTCAAACGGCGGGCATTTTACTGAAACCGAGATGCAGCTGCTTTTAAATGCAGCCAGAGACATTCCTATTTTTGGAATGATGTCAACAGATATAGGCCAAGGACAGCTTGGTGGAAAGTATATAGATTTATATGCCGAAGGCGTAAAAACAGCTCGGTTTGTGAGTGACTTAATCGCTGATCCAAGCCTTGCCGCAAGCCCAATTTTGCAAGGCACATTTGTAAACAAATGGATGTTCGACTTGCAAGTGATGGAGAAGCTTGGCATAAAAAAATCCGACTTACCAACAAACTCGGTATACATAAACCCAGTACAAAACTTTTTTACTGAACATGAAAAAGAATCGGCGTTAATGATTGCCATTATCGTACTAGGTCTAGTTGGGTTATCCGTACCCCTCATGTTTATCACCACGCTAAGACGACGCAACCATGAGCTTGTCGAAGTGCAAAAAAATTTATTTTCTGTAGAGGCTTTGCTCTCAAAGGAAATTGAAATTCAAGAGATAAAGGATAGGCTTGAAAACCTAATTCAAAGTGCTCCCATTGGTTTTACCAAGTCAAAGGGGGGAATTTGTATTGAGTCCAACCAGTTTGTTGTCAACCACTTTCATTTATCCGTTGGCGATAACATTAGAGACCGAAATGAAGATGTGGCTGAGATCGGCCAGATTATTGATGAGGTCTTGCAAACAAGAATTAGTAAAAGTACGATTATGCGTTTTAAAATGCCTGATAACACAGTAAAAAGATTATTTATCACCTATGTTCCATCAAACGAGGATGATAACACGGTCATTGGCTGGTTTGTTGACGCAGAACAGAGAGAGCAACAATATGACGAGCTTAAACGTGCCCAAGCCGAACTGCAAAAATTAATTGAATCATTGCCTGTTCCTATTTTTGTTGCAGATGAAAGTCTAAACGATATTATTTTTGCAAACGACTCCATGCTCGGTTTCTCTGGGATAAACTCGTTAAATTTGTTTAAAACATTTGGGGTGTTTGACAGGTTAACTTCATCAGGCGACAACGTAATTTCTGCCTATGATGACAGCTATACGCTAAAGGAAAAATTAAAAAAACTTTCAGATTCTACAGGTCAAGTCAACTCAACTTGGATTTTTAATCATCCGACAAGAGGAGCTATTCACGCCACTACTTTAATGCAGTCCATACAATTCCAAGGCGTACCTTCCTATTTAGTTATTTTAAAAGATGTTGAAACTGAAAATCAAAACACGCTTAGACTCGAAGAAATATTTGAAAGCGCCAAACAAGCGAACGAACTGAAAAGTCAATTTTTGGTTAAAATGAGTCATCAAATAAGAACACCAATGAACGCCATCGTTAGCTTGGCAGAAATTGAGATGTATAAAGTGCATGACCGTGAAACAAGCGATGTGCTTAAAAAAATCTGTATTTCGTCAAAGAGTCTTTTAACCATCATAGACGATATACTTGACTTTTCTAAAATTGAGGCAGAAGAGCTCATCATCAATATCGAAGAAATAGAGCTTGAAGAAGTCTTGTCCAGTGCTCTTTTAATGGCATCACAAAGAGTAGGCAGCAAAAACATTGAGATTTTATTAAAAATGGGCAAAGACGTTCCAAACAGAATTCTGGCCGACCAAACAAGGCTCTGGCAAATTCTAAAGAACTTGCT
>JAVBKL010000212.1:0-4719 GCA_031554055.1 Eubacteriales bacterium
TATTTAGTCAAGTGATTTTTTTGAATAATTTATTGTAAAACTTGGCAATTATAGAAATAGGAGGAGTTGATACTGTGATAAATGAAAAGCTCGACAAAAATATTTCATACTTAGATGATATATTTTTTGAATGTGGAGATATTGTGAAGCGAAAGTTTCCCGTTTATTTATTTGGAAAAGAAACGTTTGTGTATATCTCATACATTGACATGATCGTTGATAGAAGGCTGATTGAAGAAAACATAATCAATAGGCTCATGCTAGAAATCCATGACGGCAACAGGCCAAGCGTTGCAGCAAATGCTTTTGATGCAATCAAGGATTGTGCAATCACGACGGCAGACTTAAAAGAAACGCAGGAAATGAATGATGTTATACAGGGAATTTTATCGGGAGATACGGCACTCTTAATTGATGGATATAAAACTGCAATTGTAATTTCCACAAAAGGTTGGCCGAACAGGGGCGTTCAATCAACGGACACGGAAGTTGTGGTGCAGGGTTCAAAAGAGGCATTTACTGAAGTGTTTCGGTTTAACACAGTTCTGATTAGGCGGAGAATCCGTGATTCAAACCTGAAAGTGCATCAGATGAAAGTGGGAAAACGAAGCGAGACGGATGTGGCACTCCTTTACTTGCAAGATGTGGTGCGACCCAAAATTTTGGACGAGGCAATCAAGAGAATTAAGAATATCAATATTGATGCCATTCTGGATACAGGATATGTTGAGCAACTCATTGAAGAGGACTGGCTCTCGCCGTTTCCCCAGTGCCAAGTGACAGAACGTCCCGACAAAGCCGCCGCCGCTATTTTGGAAGGTAGAATTGTTATTGTTGTGGACAACTCACCGTTTGTATTAATCATTCCGTCCACGCTAAACACTTTTTTTCAATCCTCGGAGGATTATTACCAAAGATGGCAAATCATGTCATTTGTTAGAATCATCAGGTATATCGCTGGGTTTATTGCGATTGCACTCCCTGGGTTGTATCTGGCGATTGCTGTGTATCACCCCTCCATGATGCCGATGCTTTTGATATTTAAAATGGCGGGGGCGAGAGAGAGCGTGCCTTTTCCCGCTGTGATTGAAATTGTTATCATGGAGCTTGCATTTGAGCTGCTTAGAGAAGCCGGGATACGGCTGCCTGGGCCAATTGGAAGCACCATCGGTATTGTTGGCGGATTAATCATTGGGCAAGCCGCTGTTGAAGCTGGGCTGGTTAGCCCCATCGTAGTGATCATTGTGGCATTGACAGGGATTAGTAGCTTTGCTATTCCAAGTGTTTCTTTGGTGAGTGGGTTTAGGCTCATGAAATATTTTATTATCTTTGCGTCTGCCATGCTTGGGTTGTTCGGATTTTGGGTGGCAAGTCTTTTAATTTTGATCCATTTGGTTTCGCTTAAAAGCTTTGGGATTCCATATTTATTTCCGTTTGCATCGGGTGACGTGAATGGCTATTCGGATTTTAAAGATACAATCCTCCGCTTTCCAAGTTTCTCCATGAAGAAGCGTCCGATTTTTGCAAACCCAGATCAAGTAAACCGCTTAAAAGTTCCTCAAACAGGGAACAAGAAAAAAACAGAGTAAGGGAGTAGATTGTTTGTTTTCACTTAACAATAAAATTTCGATAAGGCAACTGCAAGCACTTCTGCTCCTTGATGTCTTTGGAACAGGTGTAATCGTTTTACCAAGGATTGCGGCGGAGTATGCAAACCAAGACGGTTGGGTAATCATTGTCGTTGCCACGATGATTGCGGCACTATATGGATACGCAATTACGTCAATTGGTAGAATGTTTCCAAATGAAAGTTTTGTCAGTTATTGTTCAAAGATTCTAACAAAGCCCATAGGAATCTTAATTTCTCTTGGGTTTGTCTTTAAAATTATTATTATGATTGCGATGGAACTGCGTTCATTCGGAGAAATTATAAAACTTACCATGCTCTATGAAACCCCGTTTGCTGTGGTGTGTATCTCCATGCTTCTCGTTGGTGGTTATGCGGCGGCAAAAGGTTACGAGACACGTGCAAGAATGGCGGAAATTTTGGTTGTGTTAGCATTTGCTCCGCTTATTTTTGTATTTTTAATCGGCATGGTTGACATTGATTTTAGCAATTTAAGACCAACGCTTGTAGCCGAGCCACAAAATATTTTGATGGGCGGATTTGTTTCTTCTCGTGCGTTTACTTGCATTGAGTTTTGCTTACTCATTTATCCGTTTATGCAAAATCCAAAGAATGTGAGACGTGGCGTGACGCAAATCATTTTTATCATCGGCGGGTTTATGCTTTTTATAACGGCAATCACCATTGCAAAGTTTGGGCCGTTTGACGTAGTGAGGCAGATGTGGCCTGTGCTTGAGATGATGGACGTGATTGATTTACCAGGATCTTTTATTGAACGGCAAGACGCTTTCATCATGAGTTTTTGGATCATCTCAGTTTTTGCCATTGTGAATGCGGGGTTGTTTTTCTCATCAATTATTTTAAAAGACGTGATTCACAAAGGAAAGCACTCCACATATATATTGATCAGCATTTTGGCGGCGTATGGCATCTCATTCATACCAAACAATATCTCGGAAGTGTATCAAGTGATGGACTTTATGTTTATAACGTTTGGCGTGGCGTATATGTTTGTGATTCCGTTGGTTCTATTGGTGGTTGCCAAGCTTCGAGGGTGGGGTGAAAAGCTATGAGAAGAGTTTTAATTCCAATTGTGTTGTTATTGCCCCTGTTGCTTTGCTCTTGCTGGGATAAGATTGAACTCGAGAATCGTGGGTTTGTTATCTCTCTTGGCATTGATAAATATAAAAAAGGGGAAGACGCAGCAACTTTTGAGGACAATGCACAAAAGAACAGGTTCACAGTTTTAATGGCGTTGCCAAACGTTGGTGCCTTGCTTGGAACCGGCGGAAAAGAAGAGAGCAAGTCAGTCAAAAAAGCTGCCAACGAAACAGTGTCGGCGGCTATGCGGTTGATTGATAGTTATTCTAGCCAAAAGCTTTATTTTGGTCAAACAAAAGTGGTCGTTCTTGGTGAAGAGTTGTTAATGGATCAAAACCTATTGCGTGAAGCAGTTGATGCTCTTGAGCGAAACAGGGAGCTTAGCCGTAAGATTATTATTTTATCGAGCAAAAATTCCGTGGAGGACGTGTTAAAATCCAGTGCGCCTGGCGAGCCACTCATGGGTTTGTTTGTCTCTGATTTTTACAAGAATAATTTAAGTTCAGCGGAGATGGCTTTTAGACAAGATTTAGAATCCATGACTAGACAACTTCGATTTAGCGGTGATGTGTTAATACCGCAGATTTCACTTGAGGGTGATGGCGAAAAGAAGGACATTAAACTCGGCGGAACAGCAGTCATAAAAAATTATGAGCTTGTGGGTTGGCTTGATGACAAACAAACCAGAGGTTATTTATGGGCAAAGGAAAATGGAAAAGGTGCTCAAGTGGTTGCAGAGTACGATAATACCTTTATTCCGTTGCGAGTAAATAAAAACAAAGCAAAAATTTCGCTTTATGAAGAAAACGGAACCATTGTCTGCCATATGGATATTAAGGTCAAAGGTGTAATAGAGGAATATATTTTTGCAAACAGCAAAATTTCAGAACCGCAAGAACTGAAAGCGCTTTCGAAAGTGTATGAAGATCTTGTTCGTAGCGAAGTTGAAAGTATATTTAACTGCTTTCAGAATGAATTTGCTGTAGATGGGTTTTCTCTGCAAGAAGAACTTCGAAAGAAAAACTATGCTCTTTATTTGAAAAACGCAGATGATTTTGAGAGTGCTTTTCAAAAAATGAAGTTGACAACAAGCGTTGATGTAGAGATTACATCGACAGGAGTAATTAAGTAAAAAAAGAAACACAGCGGTATATCCATGTAATTTTTGGAAACAATTATTACAGGGAGTGATAATTATGTTGAAAAAAATTAATAAAAAGAATGTTGCCTATTCGTTGGCTATGGGGTTGTTACTAACATTTGCATTTAGCGTTCATGGTGCGCTGGCTTACTCGAACACAGTACAAGAAAGCTTGGCATCAGACGTAATTCGGTTTCATGTGAGAGCAAATAGCAACACAGATACCGACCAAAATCTTAAAGTGATGGTCAAAGATAAAATACTTGAACATTTTAAAACCGACTTGCAAGCGTCGCAAAACCGAAATGAAACAAAAATCTTTTTGGCTGAAAACATTTCGGCGATAGAGGAATTTGCAAAAAAGGTTATTCGTGAGCAAGGTTACAATTATAATGTAAATGCTTTTATGACTAATGAGTATTTTCCAACAAAGGCATATGGTGACGTGAAGCTTCCAGCAGGAGATTACGACGCCCTTAGAATAGACATTGGCAACGCAGATGGAAACAACTGGTGGTGTGTGATGTTTCCGC
This sequence comes from Eubacteriales bacterium, assembly GCA_031554055.1. Classification (GTDB taxonomy): domain Bacteria; phylum Bacillota; class Clostridia; order Lachnospirales; family JAVBKL01; genus JAVBKL01. The sequence continues at coordinate 4,403 of JAVBKL010000212.1, forward strand.
CTCTGTGCTTTGTTGATGTGAGTTTAAAGGAAATCCCTAAAGAGGAAAAAGAGCAACTCAAAAACATTTTAACAGATGACGAGTTTGAGCTGATTACAAGCAAAGAAGAAACTGTAAAGATTAAGTTTAAAGTGGTAGAGTTGATACAAGAATTTAAAGCGATCAATTCGGGCTACGCATTAAAATGAGGAGGGAGAGCTTATGAAGTCAAAGGCGATTCTAATATTTGTGGTCATGTTTGCATTTTCGGCAGTGGCTGTTAGCTTTATAGAAAAGCAAAAAACAATTGAAACGGCAGTATATACCTGGGGCTCACG
>JAVBKL010000035.1:0-11457 GCA_031554055.1 Eubacteriales bacterium
GCGACGCTTTTATCATGTCAACTCCAATTATTACTTTGGTTGGAGATCGTCATGTTTCAAGGGTGGGGTACAGTATGCTTAGAAATGTTGGGCTTGAAGATCTTGCCGCATTTAGTGATGAAGAGTATGTTGAGAAAGCAGTTGCACTTGCCAATGATCATGACAGAATACGATTTATAAAAGCCAACTTGCGTGACTGGATGCTCAACTCACCCATTTACGACCAACATAAATTTAGAAAAGACTATGAGGTTTTACTAAGGGACACATGGATTAATCACTGCTTAAATCAAGAAAGGGATGTAAACTTCGAAAATGATAGTTTCACTGAACTTTTTGAACAAGTATCGAATGCAAGTCATTACTTAAAAGAAGTGTTTGATGCAGACTGTCAGCCAAATGAAGAACTCATGATAGAATTTGTAAAAGTACAGTCTATTTTTGATTCAAAGCTTTCAAATCTGGTGGATAATGAAGATATTTTAAGAGACTTCAGAAAAATATCAAAGTTTGTTGCAAACTACGAAGAGCTTGATGCGAAGAGCTTGATTAAAGTTCTAGATATGAATTTAACTTGCTTGGATAAGATAGAGGCGTATCTTGGCAAATAAAATTTTCTATTAACAATATTAATATTTATGACGATTAAACTCATATAGGTAGTATGAGTTTAGTGTTTTTTACTAATTAGGGAACAGTTTTAAACAAGGAGGTATTCCTAATGGGTGTATATTCAACACAAGCACGTTATACGGGTATGTCTGGAGTCGATACTGAATCTATGGTTCAGGCTATGATGAAAGCAGAAAGCGTAAAATATGATAGGTTAAAGCAAACTGGAACAAGAATAAATTGGCAACAAGAAGCTTATAGGAAGCAAATTTCCAGTTTACAGGCTTTCCAAAAATCAGCTTTTGATGTTTTGTCAACAGGAAGTGTAAGGCTGCCTTCGACGTTTAATGTTTCAAATAATTCCGTTAAAGTGAACGGCACGGATTCTAAACTCGTGACGGTCAAAGGCGGAGGAAGTGTAGCGTCTGGAAGTTACAACATGACAGTGAAGCAGACGGCGAGTAAAGATACTTTTATTAGTGCAGATGCAGATGGTCAAGCTAAGGTTCGTGCCAATATAAAAAGTGAAAGCCCGATAGATGTCTCTCAAATTATAGCAGGCGATAGTTTTAATGTGGCAGTCGATGGCGTAACTCGAGAGTTAAAAATCAGCCAAGAAGACATAGATGCTATAAGTGGTGGAGACCCAAACAAAACAACAGATGAGAAATTTGTAGAAATGCTAAATTCAAAGCTTAAAAGCCTTTTCTCTGACGGCGCAAATGCAAAAGCAACAGCTTCAATGACCGATGGTGTACTTTCATTTAATGGTGTTGGCAATCACAGTATAAAGATTACTGATACTTCGGGCAGAAACACTGCTGTTAAGGGAAATACTGATTTTCAAGCTATTTCAGGGAAGTTGGATGTAACGATTCAAGTAGGCGATAAAACAGTTGCCTTTGAGCTTGAAGAAGGTTATTCCAGAGAACAGAAGATTGCAGCTACTAATTATGCTTTGAGAAAAAATGATATAACAAACGTAGCTTTGTCAGATGTAGAGGGCAATCTTACATTTAGTGCAATCGGCACGACAGAAGATATAACCATCAGCGGAATGACGAGTGCTCTTGGTTTTGATAATAATGTGGAATTAAAAAAGACGAGTGTTCTATCTCATCTTGGTATGAAATCAGGTGCAGCAACTTCAATCGACACAAACAAAACCCTTAAAGAAATATTTGGAGATAGATTAAGCTCATCGGAAGTTTCAGTTACGGGTGCAGATGGATCGGTTACGACTAAGAATGCTGTAAGCATGAGCGTGAATGGCAAAACAATCACTGCAAATGATGATGAAACTTTAAAGGCATTCATGACAAGAGTAAACAATAGCAATGCGGGAGTTATGTTGTCGTTTGATTCGATATCGGAGTCTTTTAAACTAGAATCTAAAAACACGGGTGCAGTTAATAAAATAACTTTAGATGACACAGGCAATGATTTCTTAAAGAATAACTTGAAAATTAGTGCAAGCGAAAACAATTCGCATTCATTGATTGGTCAGGACGCGATTTTTACTGTCAATGGTTCAGAAATGACACGAGAAAGTAATGATGTAACAGTCGGAGGACTTTCAGTTAAGCTCAACGGAGCTACAAAAGCAGGTGAGACGATTGATATTGAAGTGTCGAAAAATACTGATTCGACTTTCGATAACATTAAGAAATTTGTTGAGTCTTATAATACTTTAATTGCGGGTGTTAACTCAGCTGTCATTGAAAAAAGAGCAAAACGTGGCACTTATGATTACTATGAACCGCTATCTGATGAACAGCGTACTGCACTTAGTGATAGTGATGTAGAAAACTGGGAGAAAAAGGCAAAAGAAGGCTTGTTAAATAACGATAAGATTTTAAAAGATATGCTCGGCTCGTTTAGACGTGAGTTATATAACTCAGTTGATTTAGGCGACGGAAAAAGAATTAGCTTATATGAAATAGGCATTACAACTTCTTCTAACATAAACGATCGCGGAAAACTTGTAATTGATGAAAATAAATTGCGTAAAGCGCTCGATGAACGCCCTTCAGATGTTGAAACTTTGTTTACAAAAGGCCCAACATCTGGAAAATCTAAATCTGAAAGATTTGCAAGCGAAGGTATTGCAGAGCGATTAAACGACATTTTAAATGATGCCGTTAGTACAAAAGGTTCACTTTCGATAAAGGCTGGTATTCCTGGATATTCGTCAGAAACTTCGAACGAGTTGACTGACCAGTTAAAAAAGCAAAATGAACAACTTGCAGATATGCTCATTTCACTTCGAACAAAAGAAGAATCATATTATGCAAGGTTTGCAAAAATGGAAGCAGCCATGAATCAATCGAACTCGCAAATGTCCTACTTGCAGGGCATGATGTAATCGTGATAAGGAGAAATTTATGTGGAAGAATCGAAATTGTTTGAGCGAAAAATTCAGATTCTTAATGAAGTTTTAGAACTGACAGTTTCTGTTGAGTTTAAGAATAATTTGCAAGATGTCGATATATATAACGAACTCGTCGAAAAAAGGCGTTTGCTTCTTGAACAATCGAAACTTATTGATGAAAAGCTTGAAAATTTAAAGTTTGATGAAAACGATAAGCATATCAAGGAATTTAAAAAGAGGATTTCTGGGATTGCGGTTCAGATTATTGGGCAAGATAACTATATGTCTTCAACAGTCAGCAGAATATATCAAGAAGTGAAAAGTGAGTTTAAATTAGCAAAGGAAACACGCAATTTGAATAACGGATATAGCAATGCTGTGTCCATTCAAACGTCTAAGTTTGATTGGAGCAAGTGAAAACAGGGAGGTTTAGCGTATGGAAGTTGGAGGAATTGGCTTAAAGCCAAGCAATCCTTATCCGCAACATTCAGAAAAGTTAGCAGAGAAGTCTATCGATGTATCCTCTTCAGTTTCTCAGTTAGCAGATGTGGAAAAAGTGTTAACAGACCCTTTGGTTAAAGGGAATAATGTCGAAAATGAAGAATCAAAGCAGTCATTAGAAAGACTAGATGATCGACAGATCGAGGATATGCTGCACAAAGGCATCCAAGAAGTGAACAAGAGGCTACATGTTTCTTCTAATATGTTGCAGTACAGCTATCATAAGAAAACCAAGACAGTCATGGTTAAAGTTTTAGATGCTGAAACGAAACAAGTTATTCGGGAAATTCCCGAGCAAAAGGCACTTGATGCCATAGCAAAAATGTGGGAACTTGCAGGAATCATGGTTGACGAAAAGAAGTAATTCGTTTACAAAACCCCTCGCTGATTGAGGGGTTTTGTGTGTCTATCACCGTGTAGTATCTTTTTCTATGGTAACCGAAATTTCGTCGCCAAAATTTACATTCATTTGACTGCGAATAACCTTGGGGATTCCAATTATGTGGCAAACAGTTTTCATTCGAACAAGCGAACCTTGGTATTTTACGCCGTTAAAGTGTGCGATAACTTTCACTCTCTTTGCACCATATTCGGCTTCCACATCAAATGGTATTTCAATGTATGCAGCGTCCATTGTTCCGTTTCTAAGCATAATTGCTTTAAACTCTTGCATTTTGCACCTCCAAGTTTTTAAATCATGATAAATCTATACATAATTTAAGTCAAGCATATTAATTTCAAATATTGTTGAAAAATATAGAAAAGTCTATTGACATAAGCTGTAAAATCAACTACAATTATCGTGTTTTATTTTGCCACTTGAAATCCGTTAGCCCCGGGTTTTATCTTAGGAAAATAATAATATTCGTTAATATCTTAAAATCTCTGAGGAGGATTTATAATGAGAACAACATACATTGCCAAAGCGGCAGATGTTACCAGAAAATGGTATGTTGTAGATGCAGCAGATCAAACTCTTGGTCGCTTAACATCTCAAATTGCTAGTGTTTTACGTGGAAAACACAAACCAATTTACACACCTAACCTTGATACTGGTGATTACGTTATCGTTATCAACGCTGACAAAATAAAATTTACTGGTAAGAAGCTCGACCAAAAATTATATAGAAGACATTCAGGTTATATTTCAGGTCTTAAAGAAACTACTTTGCGTGAAATGATGAACAAAAAACCTGATGAAGTTATCAGACTTGCTGTTAAGGGCATGCTCCCTAAAAATAACTTGGGTCATGATATGATCAAAAAATTACATGTTTATGCGGGTGCAGAGCACGATCACCAAGCTCAAATGCCTGAAATTCTTGAATTTAAATACCAATAATCGGAGGGAGGTTCAATCATGATAGCTGTTAGATATTATGGTACAGGAAGAAGAAAAAGCTCAGTTGCTAGAGTTTATCTTGTTCCAGGAAATGGAAAAATCACAATCAATAAAAGAGATATGGATGAATACTTTGGTCTTGAGACTCTTAAACTTATAATCAGACAACCACTTGAACTTACAGGAACTCTTGCTAAATTTGACGTTCGTGTGAATGTTTTTGGTGGCGGATATACTGGCCAAGCTGGTGCAATTAGACATGGTATATCTCGTGCTCTTTTAGAGGCAGATGCTGACTACCGTCCATCACTTAAAAAAGCTGGGTTCTTAACTCGTGACCCTCGTATGAAAGAAAGAAAGAAATATGGTCTTAAAGGCGCTCGTAGAGCACCACAATTTAGCAAGAGATAGTTATTTTACGCCCCACATCGTATGCTGTGTGGGCGTTTTTTTAAATCAGACAAATCATAGCCGCAAGAAAGGAAATGAAATGTATGAAGATAAAAGCAAAGCTCACAATTGGCTTTGGAATTATAATTATTCTGATGCTTACGGTTGTGGGTTTATCGGTTGTGGGGATTAATAGGAGTTCAAGTTACAGCATTCAAAGTGCAGATAAAATATATTTGCCGATGAGTTCAATCAATTCTGTATCAAGGGATGTATGGAGTCTGCGTTTGCTTGGCAATCAAATTGCCTATACAACAGATTTGCCAGACATTCATAATAAATTTAAGCAAATCGAAGTTTTAGGTAATCAGGTTTTAGATGCGTTAGATATTTATAAATCTAATTTTGAGATCAGTTCAGATGAATATAAAAGTGCGGAGTCCATCCAAAACTACATTAAGACGGAATTTAAACTTAAAATCGAAGAATTTTATCAAGTGTGTGTAAATAATCCAAGCATTGAAAAACTTGCAGATTTTTCGAATATAGTTGAACCTATAAACGTACAATTAGAGGCAGACATGAAAAATTTGGATCTGCTCGCAGAAAAAAGTGTAAAAACAGAATTGTCTAACCATGAGAGCATAAAGGATCGGGCAATTTTTGTAGTGGTAGGTGCACTCGCACTCGCATTGATTTTTGTGATTGGCATAGGAATTTTTATTTTTAGAATGATAAGAAAGCCAATGAATATGATTCTAAGCGAAGTTGCGCAAGTATCAGATGGAAAGCTCGATATAAATATTTGTACAAGCGGAAGTGATGAATTTGGGGATTTGTCACGAAGTTTTGCAAAAATGGTTGCGAAATTTAACACATTGCTTAACGATTTAAGTAAAGCTTCCAAACATCGCATTGCTGGCGACATTGGTTATGAAATTGACACGAGTAACTATGAAAATTCATTGAAAGAGGTTGTTACCAAAAACAACCAAATGATTAAAGAATATGAAGATGAGCTTCTTGAACTGATTGAAGCAATCAATAGCTTTGCATCGGGAGATTTTGACGTGGAAGTATCACAATTTCCGGGGCAAAGGCATATGGCTAATATAGCAGTGGATTCGCTAAAAGACGGCCTTACAAAAGTTGAACAGGAAATCGCTTCACTTTCCGCTTTTGTAAAAAGTGGACAACTCGACGCAAGAACAAATAAGGATTTATTTTTGGGCGAATGGAAAAATATTTTTGAGAGCCTAAATCAAAGTATGGAGTATATTTCTTTGCCAATTAGAGAAACACAGAGCGTCTTGGATTCGGTATCAAAAGGTGAGCTTGATGCAAAAGTTGGCGGAAGTTATCACGGCGACTTTAAACATTTGCAAGAGTCAATGAATACCCACGTGTTGTTTTTGGATTCTTATGTGAAAGAAATAGCGAATGTGCTTGATGATGTTTCGGAAGGTAAGCTGAACAGTGCAATCAAACGTGAATACATGGGGGATTTTGCACAGGTTAAAAAATCTATCATCCAAGTAATCAGCGGTTTTAATAGCATCATTACGGATATTAGGAAATCTGCAAATCTTGTTGCAGAAAAATCAATTAGCATTGCGGATACTTCAGAGGCTTTGGCAAAAGAAGTTGCCATTCAAAAAGGAATAACTGATAAGTTAAATGTAACTGTTGATAACGTGCATCTGCACACCGTTGACAATGAGGAATCATCTCTTAAGGCACGTGACTTGTCAAGCTCCACCAAGGTTTCTGCGGTTCAGGGGAATGCACACATGGGCAACATGTTAAAGTCGATGGACGATATTTCAAATGCTTCAAGAGAAATTGCAAATGTAATCAAAGTGATTGATGATATTGCGTTTCAAACAAATTTATTAGCTTTGAATGCGGCGGTTGAATCGGCAAGAGCAGGTGAGTACGGAAAAGGCTTCTCGGTTGTCGCAGAGGAAGTTAGAGCACTTGCTATGCGAAGCTTGGAAGCAGCTAAAGAAACTGAAGCACTGATTAATTCTACGATTGAAAAAGTTGAAAACGGTGCTAAAACGGCTACATTGACTTCAGAATCATTCGAAAAAATAGTAGAAGGAATAGAGCTGGTTTCAGAAATTGTGACGAGCATTGAAAAATCAACTAAAACACAAACAGAAGAGTTAGGCGTTATTAAAGGCGCAATCGGAGAAATTACAAATGTTGCAGATAGTGCAGCACTAAGAAGCCGTCAAAGTACTGACTTTGCGAGTTCTTTAAATGAGCAAGCAACGCAACTAAAACGAATTGTTGAAAAGTATAAGTCATAGTTTATATTACCAGAAATTATGCAGGAGAGGTGCTAGATGACAGTCTCTGAAGAGCAAGTAGAAAAAATATTAACGACAAACATTAGTCTGTCGCAAATGGGTTTTAGCTTAATGGTGACTAGGTTAAAAAACATATACAAAAATAATCCGACAGTTGAAAATTTGAAACTATGCACCAACGAAATCAATGCCTTGCTTTCCAAATATCAAAGTGTTTTGCGTAAAGACTTTGAAACAATTAGCAAGCTATAAATTAGGAGGGTTAATATGTTATTGAAAATGTTGGACGCAATTAACCTCATACATTCAGGTAAATTGTTGCATATCGCTGGAAGCGAGGATTTACTTAGAAAGTTGCCAAAGGGAAATTGGATTGGCGGAACCACTGAATTTTTTGTAACACCTGACGGGCCAGTGGAATCAACTTCACAATTGTTTGTGTCGGAGATAGATGCCAAGGACTTTAAAATTTCAATTTATGATGAATCGGATATTCAAAATATAGCAGACGACTCGTTTGAAAATGGATATACAATTGTTTTGTTGCCTTTTAATAGCGCTGTACACAAATTTTATGCAGAGAAAGCGGCAGACTTTCAAGGTATGTTTATGAAGAATGTTTTGGGATGGGTACCTGCCACTAATCCAACAAGATATGGCCAGACGCCTGTTGCGGTTGATGGGTTAAACGGCGAGTATTATTCTACAAAGGCAGTTGCGATGCATATTGGGCTTGACAGTGATGTCGAACTTGAACTCGGAATTGTAAATATTTTTGAGGCAGACGAAAACAGCCCAACCATTGAGTTTTTAGAAGAAGGCTTTAAAGTAAAGAGATGCCTTGTAAATGGCGAGGAAATGTTGTTTTCGGATTATATCAATAAAAATGGAATCAACACAAAGCAACCGATTATTGGTGAGTATTCCGGAACAGGGATCAATGTATCATTCAAATCGGTTGGACGTGACCATGTGAAATTTTATTCGCCGATTTTTAAAGATATTAAATATAAAGTTTCAAGGCTCAACGATCATTATGAAGAAACATGCGAACAAACTCGATCAAACAGTTTAAATTATAAAGTCTTGTTCGCCTGTAACTCTAGTTTGAATTATTGGTACGGCCATATGGATGGCAAAAAACTGAATGAGTTTTATGGACCAATGTCTGTTGGACAGATAGCATATCAGCTTGTAAACCAAACCGTTGTTTACATAGCCATTAAATAATATGAATACCCCACAATTTTGTATTGTGGGGTATTTGTGAATATTTATAGAATAGAAAGAAGGAATTTAAATGAAGTTTACAGTTGAACCAGATGTATTTGAAATTTTGGATAATTTAGTTCTTGGCGTTGTGTATGCCAAGGGATTGCCAAACAGTGGTGAAATACCAAGGATAACTAAGATGCTTAGCGAGAGTATTGTGCAAAGCAAAAATCGTATGGGTGAATCGATTGTGAAAGAGATGGGCGAAATCGTTTTGTACCGAGAGAGTTTTAGAAAACTTGGTTTTAACCCCAACAAATTTATGTGTTCCATTGAGTCATTAATGACAAGGGTTGCAAAAAAGGGTGAACTCCCCAATATAAGCCCCCTTGTGGATTTAGTAAATGCCGTTTCTTTAAAATACTGTGTCCCAATGGGAACACATGATGCGGATACTTTTGCAGACGGAAATTTCTTTGTCAAGTTGATAAATGAAAAAGATCAGTTCATCAACGCGAGGGAAGACGAAAAGGACCCAGCTCAAGTCGGGGAAATTGTATATTCTTCGGGAAATGAAATAAAGACAAGAAGATGGATTTGGCGTCAGACAGAACTTGGGAAAACAAGTGAAAACAGCACTAATATTTTGTTTCCAATTGATGGGTTTTTAGAAAACCAGGACGCAGTAATGGCAGCACGTGATGAACTTGCCGCCATTTTAAAGGAACTGTTTCATTGTGAAGTGAAAGTTGGTTTGATTGATAAGCAAAATAACTCGTTTACATCAGATAATTGATAGCCGCTTCTTTGCGGGTTCAAAGTCTCCGCAATTTTGGTAATATTCTCGTGCTTCGTCGTTCATGCCGACGCACTCAAAAATAACGCCAATGTTATAATAAGACAGATAAGAGGTCACACCCATAAAATCTGGCGTGGGGTCGCCGATGCAACTTTCAAACAAATCAACTGCCTCGATAAATTGTGCATTGTTTTGTAACACTTGTGCCATCATGAACCGGTAGTATGGGTTGTTCTCAAGGGCTTCCATATGTTTTTTTAGAGTAAGAGCGTCAGCGTAACGTCCACTGTTAATAAGCGAATACCCATACTCGATAATTAAGTTTTGTGTATACGTGAGGCCTAGATTGGGAGATAGCACAAGTGCCTTTTCGTATGCGGCACTTGCCTTGTGAAAATCTTTTGACCATGCGGAATATGTTTTCCCCAAGTAGTAATAAAGCATGGGATCGTTTGGATAAAGCTTTATCTCTTCTAGCAGCATTTTCTCGTTTCGTTCTATTTTATTTTGGCTTTGAACAATTTCCTTTGAATACCCGTAATGGTTAAACATGATGGGTATTTTTTTTGATTCAGGACTTGAGTAGGTTCTATCAATCAATTTTAGCTGTTCGTGAATTCTATTTACGTACATGCAGTTCTTGCGATTATAAAAGCGAATGACCTGATTTAAGTACGGCGTTTCGCAAACTTCAAAGAGTGAAACCATTCCTGTGTTCTTAATGCATTGCATAAACTGTTTTATGGCGTCTACATCAATTTCTACCAGTTCCTCGTCTGCGTCAATCACAAGCACCCAATCATATCTTGCATGGCTTGCTGCAAAATTCCTTGCGGCAGAAAAATCCTCTATCCATATAAAATCAAATAATTTCACGTTAAGCTCACTTGCAATTTCTTTGGTTCGGTCAGTCGAACCAGTATCCACTACGACTATGTCGTCAGTGAACATCAACACGCTCGAAATACACTTCTTGATAAATTTCTCTTCGTTCTTAACAATCATACACACGCTAAACATTTGAACTCACTCCAATGCACGGCTACTTCTGGCAATCGCTTTTGTTGTTGCAATTTCCGCAATCACTACCGCATTTTCCATTCTTCATTTTTTTAATTTTGAAATAGTGAACCAAACAAACGATGCCAACTAAAGTTGCGACGATTACAAAATCAATGGTCTGCATGAAGTTCCTCCGCTAGTTTTCTATATACAATCAGTATATGAAGATAAATTATTAAGTCAAGTCATTTTTTTGAATAATTTATTGTAAAACTTGGCAATTATAGAAATAGGAGGAGTTGATATTGTGATAAATGAAAATCTCGATAAAAATATTTCATACTTAGATGATATTTTTTTCGAATGCGGAGATATTGTGAAACGAAAGTTCCCGGTTTATCTATATGGAAAAGAAACTTTTGTGTATATCTCATACATTGACATGATTGTCGATCGTAGGCTTATTGAAGAGAACATAATCAATCGGCTTATGCTTGAAATTCATGATGGGGACAAGCGAACCATCACAGGGAATACATTTGACGCCATTAAGGATTGTGCCATTACTACTGCGGACTTAAAAGAAACACAGGAAATGAACGATGTCATTCAAGGAATCTTATCAGGTGACACAGCACTGATCATTGATGGGTTTAAAACGGCAATTGTCATATCCACAAAAGGTTGGCCAAACAGGGGTGTCCAGTCTACAGACACCGAAGTTGTGGTGCAGGGTTCAAAAGAAGCATTTACAGAGGTGTTTCGATTTAACACGGTGCTGATTAGGCGAAGAATCCGTGATTCAAACCTAAAGGTACATCAAATGAAAGTCGGCAAGCGAAGTGAAACAGATGTTGCACTGGTGTATCTGCAAGATGTGGTGCGGCCAAAGATTTTGGACGAAGCAATTAAG
>JAVBKL010000256.1:0-2841 GCA_031554055.1 Eubacteriales bacterium
ATTTTGAAACAGGAAAAAAAACAGTAATCAATCCAGAGTGTCCCTATGAAATATTTCAAATTGGGGCAGTTAAAATGGATGATGATTTGGAAATCGTGGATACAGGGAATTTTTTGATAAAGCCGAAATTGTATGGACGGATGCACCCGTTCGTCAAAAAAGTAACTGGCATGGGAGAAGAAAACTTGCATAATGAAAAGTTTTTCCCCGAACGCTACAGCAAATTTCTTGAATTTATTGGCGATGAGGAATATATATTTTGTGTTTGGGGTCGTGTCGATATGGTCACGATTCTTCGTAATGCAGAATTTTACCACTTAAACGATGACAGACTGAGCAAAGAATATGTCGATATCCAATCCCTTGCTTCGTCTACTTTACAAAGACCCGGTGGGATGCAGATTGGTCTTGAAAACGCAGTGGACAGTTTTAATTTAAAGAAAGATAGGCCGTTTCACGATGCGTTAAACGATGCTTTGTATACAGCCGAAATATTTCAGTTAATAAAGCAAGAAGAATGGCGAATGCAGGCTGAACTCGAAAAAAAAACAGCAACAGCAACGAAGAAGAAACCGAGACAAGAATATCAAATTCGAACAGAAGCCCTCTTTGAATCCATTGAAAAAGAATTAGGCAGAAAACTGGAAAAAAAAGAACGCGTTTTGTTTAAAAAAGTGTATCATATGGGCAGAGACAAAATTTTTGATGTAGTGAAGAAAACCGCCAAAAAAGAAACAAAAAAAACTACCAAGTGAGTTAAGCTTGGTAGTTTTTGCATTCACGAATTAAAAAACTTTAGTCTACGATTTCATCATCGTTCATTCTGCCATAAAGTGTTAAACAATACAAGCCGGAAAGACCGACCAACGCATAAACGATACGACTTACCCACGAACCCATGCCACCAAAAAGTGTAGCAACTAAGTCAAATTGAAAAAACCCGATTAAACCCCAGTTAATAGCACCTATAATAACAAGAGTTAGCGCAGTCCAGTTAAATGGTTTTGCTCTCATAGTATAAATCCTCCTTATAATTAAGATAAAGTAAATAGTAAAGAACAGATTCAGTTCTCAACAAATATTATCTCTCATAAATCGGATTTTAGTATAAAAGTTCTTTCCAATAATTGAATCGTGTTACAAAGCTAAAAATATTTGAGTTTTCTATTCGTTTTCTTTCATCAACATCTGTACAATTTCTTTCGTTGCCGCACTGTGTGCCATGAGCATGAGGAGCAAATAAAATTTTTTCGAATCATCTGGTTTGTCCTGTAAGCTCTGTTGAATGCCCCCCAGCGAATCTTTCCATTCTGTTACCGAATTGTTATACATCTCTAAAAAATCATCAAAAATCGCGTCCATGTTGCCATCCACTGTGGTTGATTCCATTTTAGCAAATAAACTTTTAATTTCTTCAAGTGAATAAACATTTTTTAGAAATTCTATCATCGCCAAAAGTTTTAAATTTTACTTTGAATAATATCTTTTATCTTTAGGCGGTGGCAGCACATTGATTCTGACATAATTTTGAATCATTGTTTTGGTAAATGTATCAATTTCTTGCTTTTGAAAATATTTAATGACCTGCGAAATGGTCAATCCCTCTTTGTAACTGTGGATACTACTAAAAGGGTCGCCTTTTTCGATGCCTGCTATTATTTTTTTGATTTGTTGCCAATTTAACGTTTTTTCTTGTTCCATCGTACACCCACCTATCACTTGGCTTTCAAGCCATCGAAAGCCAAGCTTCTAAATCTCAATTAAACCCCAGTTGAGCCAAATCCATTGAATCCTCTTTCGGTTTCATCAAAATGATCGGTTTCAACCAGTTTTACTCTCTCTATTCTATGGAAAACCATTTGCGCAATTCTTTGTCCACGCGTAACGACATAATCTTCTTTTCCATGATTGATCATCGGGATTTTGATTTCCCCACGATAATCACTATCAATGGTGCCAGGCGAATTTAATACTGTGATGCCATGTTTTAAGGCAAGCCCGCTTCGCGGTCTTATTTGTGCCTCAAAATCACTTTCAAAAGCCAATCGTATGCCCGTTGGAATCAGCACAATATCACCTTTTGCAATGACTGTCGGCTCTAAAACATTGGCAAATAAATCCATTCCTGCAGAACCTTCGCTCATGTATTTCGGAAGCTCTAAATCTTTTGCATCATCCGTTTTCATAATAAAAAACTTATTTTGCATTGTCAAGCAACCTCCCAAAGTCAAATCCTTCTACATTGCCAACAGCCGCAAGACTGAGTTGATCCATATTAAATATTTTTTTAACCAAGCCATCCACTCTTTCAAGCGTTACGGAGTCAATTTTTTCTATCAATTCATCGGGTGATAACATTTTGTTGAGCATGATTTGAGATTTCCCAATGGAGCTCATAATACTGGATGAACTTTCTAGGCTTAAAATATAATTGCTCTTTAACTGCTCTTTTGTGTTGGCTAGTTGTTCCTCTGTCAGACAATCTGTGTCCAGCCGTTTGATTTCTTCGATCACCAGCTTGACCGTCTGCTCGATACACTGCGGATTTAACGCGGCATAAATGGTAAACAACCCTGTATCGGTGTAGCTTGAATTATACGAATAAACGGCGTAAGCCAACCCATGTTCCTCGCGAATTTTTTGAAACAACCGCGAACTCATGCCGCCGCCGAAAACTGTATTCAAAACCGCAAGTGTATAAGATTCGTCGGAGCCTATAGCAATGCTCGGAAAGCCCATTGCCAAATGCACTTGTTCAATTTCTTTTGGCTTTGCGACGATGTTCGGCTTGTATATGGTATTGAATTTTGGTTTTAAAACGTCAATGCTTCGTTTGAAATG
>JAVBKL010000076.1:0-3222 GCA_031554055.1 Eubacteriales bacterium
AGAGAATTATAAAAAATTTGGTCCGTTTAGAATCATCAGCGATTCAATTTTCTTGAAAAATGCAAAATTCGACTTGGATTTAAAAGACGTTCATTATCCAGAAGCGTACATCATTGACTCATGCGGCAAAAAAACAAACGAAGTTGAACTTTGTGAAGAATTTTATATTTTAGTTAAAAAGCACTGCAAAATTGATGACCTCCACCTTGAAGTATGTGTAGACGTAATTTATGGATGTGACATTAAGGTTGTCGTTTGCAATGAAGGCACAAAAAAATCTCAAGCATTTATCATTATTATTCTGAAAAGAAAGAGAATCTGCGAATGCTTCTGTGTAGATGTAACTTCCAAAGGCTGTGTCGAAGTGATAAAATATGACGACTGTTGCAATGAATGTTTGGATGGTGCCATGTTTGCACTCTACAACTGTTGTGGCGAACTTGTCGCTTGTTTTTCTGAAAAAATTTGTGGAATCACCGAAGGTTGCTACATTTTAATAGAAGAAAAAGCACCAGACGGCTATTTCATAGACAAAACACCAATATTTATTCATGTAGAATCTGGAAAAACCACCACACTCAAGATAGAGAACAAACGAAAACCAGTTTACCCAACAGGAGTTTTAAGAATAACCAAGTATGATAGCTGTTGCGAATCAAATTTACTTGGCGGTGCAGTGTTTAACGTATATGATTGCTGCGGCAAACTTGTGGATACAATTACAACCGAGCACGGAGAACACGCATATTCATGCCCACTCCCTACTGGAATTTATAAAATTGTAGAGACAACCGCACCAGAAGGCTACAAACTTAATCTTAACCCTTACTTAGTGGAGATTGTTACGACAAACAATTACACAGAAGTGAACGTTCCTAATGAAAAAATGAAACAACCGAGAAAAGGTCAATTTAAAATTCATGTTTCTGATGAATATTGCCCCTGCAATACATTGTGCGGATTTGAGTTTGAAGTTTACAATCACAACGGGACATTGGTTGACACGATTGTCACAGACGAGCACGGAAACGGAACTTCGGAAATGTTGCGTTTTGGCAACTATAGAATAGTGAATACCGATGCACCAAACGGTTACAAACTCTTTGGATCACCGATTTTTATTACCATTCATTCTGATTTATATATCAGTTTGTTTGAGTTATTGGCAGAAACTTATAATTAATTAAGTTCTGAAAAAAATTGCCCCTGTTTCATTTTACTGAAACAGGGGTTTTATTAAATATAATTGATTTTCTTAGTTCATTTACTATTAGGCAATCCACTTCACAACTCATCCTTAATACATCTGGATCTGATAAATCCAGATTCCTATCCTTAATCAAGTCGTTCAAGTTTTTCCGCATAGATTCCAATTCTTTAGTATTCATTCGATATTCATTTGACCCCCTAAACGCTTGGCGTGATGTTCTATTTTCTTACAAGTAATTTTATATTTCAACATATCTGCGTGCTAATAATATATACCAAAACGAGGAAAAAACAAATATAAATCGTATGCCATAAATCGACACTTATTTCTATTTTATTTTATAACCGGAAAAGGATAATACGCATCCGGTACCCGTCCGCTAAATACAGTGTTTACAAGCGATACTTTTCTGGTTATAGTAACATCATTCTTTTGCATGGGGTTTACTATCCGCATATTTACAGTGACAATGAGCCATACTTGAAAATTAACTTGATTAATCCCTACCGCTTCAAATTTTGTTTCATAATCAACCGCTGCGTTTCCCACAGGCAAGAGATCTACTGAATAATTTGGCCCGATGTTTGCCAAAAAATCCAAACCAATTAATGTTCCAAAGGGTATCTCAATCATAATATTTTTTGAATTTGTAAGTTTTGATGTCATAGCATACGAAACTTTTGAACATAATTCGTTTACAAGAACTGTATTGACCGAGAGCGAATTGATAATTCCGTTTACATCTTCTGTTTTACTGTAGAAATCTGGCGAAGTAATTTTATTTTTTGAGATGGTTTCGTCTATAACCTCGTAAATTATTTTGCTTACCCGATTTTTAGCCTCCATGCTGGAAATTGTTGTTGCAATCGGAATTACACTATTGTTAAACTCATTCATGGCGACCCAAGAAATCCCACCAACTAGCAACATAACAATAAGAAATTTAAACTGTTGCACTGATTTGTTTTTTTTTCGCATTCTCATTCCGCTTTTTATTTTCATACATTCTATCCCTCTAACTCGTACATAACATAGGATATGCTGACAAAGTAAATAAATTTACTTTATTACTTTTAAATCTTCTGATATAATAGATTTTCAAGTGTTGCAAAAGGAGGCAAATTATGGATTATTCCAAAGATAGTAATGACAAAAAACGCAAGGAACATAAATCTCCAACTGATAAAGTTGCAAACAAAACCGGTTTATTGGTGTTTAGGGTTTTAATAACGCTAACACTCGTAATTGGGTTTGCTGGTGTCGGTGCTGGAGTGGGTGCATATTTTGGTATTTTAAAAAATTCACCGAAGCTCGAAACACCAAAAATTCTTCCAAACATCTACACCACTTTCATTGTCGATAAATCAATGAAGGAGCTTGACCGCCTTAAGGGAGAAGAAAACCGTACTTATGTTTCATTTGACAAAATGCCCCAAGATTTAAAAGATGCATTTGTGGCAATTGAAGACGAACGTTTTTATTCACATAATGGTGTAGACTTTAGGGGGTTGCTACGTGCGGTGTATGTAAACATCACAGACCCTGACCGAACCGAAGGTGCCAGCACAATCACCATGCAGTTGATTAAAAACAACGTAAGAAATCTTCCTCGTAATACGCTCGAGACAAAGCTTCAAGAGCAATACTTGGCTGTTCAATATGAAAAAATGCTCACCGAGAACTACAACGGCGACGTGAAAGCCGCCAAAGATTATATACTTGAAGTGTATATGAACTCCATTGCCTTGGGACATAACTACAACGGAGTTCAAGCAGCGGCAAACTATTATTTTGACAAGGACGTGAGCGAATTAACCTTATCAGAAAGTGCCGTAATTGCTGCCATCACTCAATTTCCAACAAAAAATGCACCTGATACTGGCCCTGAATTTAACCGTAAACGTCAAATTGACATACTCGAAAAAATGTTAGAACTTGAAATGATTTCACAATCAGAATTTGACTCGGCGATGGCGGATGATCCATACACTAGAATTAGCCAATCAGAAGCA
>JAVBKL010000215.1:0-6614 GCA_031554055.1 Eubacteriales bacterium
CTCAAGCATAGCTTTTCTTCTGTCGCCAAAGCCAGGAGCTTTAACTGCTACACAAATAAATGTTCCTCTTAATTTATTAAGTACAAGAGTTGTCAACGCTTCGCCTTCAACATCTTCTGCAATAATTAAAAGTTTTGAACCAGTTTGAACGATTTGCTCAAGAACTGGTAAAATTTCTTGAATGTTAGAAATTTTACGGTCTGTGATTAAAATATATGGATTGTCAAGTTGTGCTGTCATTTTTTCCATGTCAGTTGCCATGTAAGCTGACAAATATCCACGGTCAAATTGCATACCTTCAACGAGCTCAAGTTCTGTGTTCATTGTTTTTGATTCTTCCACTGTGATAACGCCGTCGCTTGAAACTTTCTCCATAGCGTCTGCAATCATGATACCAACTTCGTCGTCGCCTGCAGAAATTGCTGCAACTTTTGCGATGTGGTTTTTGCCATCAACTTTTTGGCTCATGGATTGAATTGCTTCAACAGCCACGTTTGTAGCTTTTTGCATACCACGTCTTAAAATGATTGGGTTTGCACCAGCTGCAATATTTTTAAGTCCTTCTTGTACCATTGCTTGTGCAAGAACGATTGCAGTTGTTGTTCCGTCACCGGCTACATCGTTTGTTTTGGTAGCAACTTCTTTAACAAGTTGTGCTCCCATGTTCTCAAATGCGTTTTCTAGTTCGATTTCTTTGGCAATGGTAACACCGTCATTTGTAATGAGTGGTGTTCCGTATTTTTTATCTAAAACAACGTTGCGGCCTTTAGGGCCGAGCGTTACCTTTACTGTGTTTGCAAGTTGGTTTACACCAGACTCGAGTGCGTTTCTTGCTTCTAATCCGAATTTAATCTCTTTTGCCATTGCTTAAATCCTCCTATTTTCGAGTTAAATGAATTTTTAAATTTTACGAATTTCTAAATATTATTCAACAACTGCTAAAATATCGCTTTGTTTTACAATGATATATTCTGTGCCGTCCATCTTAACTTCTGTGCCAGCGTATTTCGAATAAATAACTCGATCTCCTGCTTTTACTTCCATTTTAATTTCTTTGCCGTCAATCACTCCGCCAGGACCTACTGCAATTACTTCTGCCTCTTGTGGTTTTTCTTTTGCTTGGCTTGGCAATACGATTCCTGATTTTGTTTTTTCTTCAGCCTCAAGCTGCTTAATAACTACTCTGTCACCTAATGGTTTTAATTTCATAAACTTGCCTCCCTAATTTTATAGTTCTGGATTTCTGTTCTGATTTTGTTAGCACTCAAGTAAGACGAGTGCTAACCCTGCTATTATATTAATTTAACAAATAGACTTATGCAAATACAGCCATTTGCCAAAAAATAACTTTCCTAAAGCATTACCACTAATTAGCTGTGCCATACTTTGTTTTTCTCTGTTTTTCTTATTATTAAAATAATCCAACCACTATGTAATAAAAAACAGGAACAAGAACTGCTGGCAAAAAGTTTCCCACTTTGATTTTTTTAATTTCCATTAAGTCAAGTGCAAGTGCGGCAATTAAAATTCCGCACACAATTGAAATTTCTCGCAGCATATCGTCCGTTAAATACGGCTCCGCAAAAGATGCCGCCAACGCAAGTGTTCCCTCATAAATCAAAACGGAAACGCCTGATAGCAAAACACCGACACCAAGTGTTGACGCAAAAATCATGGAAATCACGCAGTCGAGAATCGACTTTGCAAATAAAATAGTATGTACGTCCTTTGTCCCACTCTCAAACGAACCCAAGATTGCCATGCTCCCCACGCAAAATAGCAACGTCGCCGCTACAAACCCACGAGAGATTGAGCTTTCTTTTTTCCCAAACTTGCTTTCAACAAAATCTCCAAATTTAACAAGCTTTGCTTCAATGTCAATCCATTCACCAATGAGTCCGCCGATTACCATGCTTACAATAAACAGAATCGGATGTGCCCCAGGTTTGATTAAATTAGCGAGTGCCCCAGCTAAACCGATAAATAAAATTGAAAGACCAACCGCTTGCATGATTGCGTTTTTGTACTTCTCTTTGATTCCGCCACGAATATATAAGCCGACTGTTCCGCCAACGAGAATGGCAACGGAATTTGCAACTACACCTAACATACATCTACCCCTTTGGTTACTCTCATTGGTTTCTGCCAAAATAAAATAAATACTGTTGTGCAATTCCAGCGTGTTCACCATACTTATCTCTTGCAAATTGCCGAAGCTCTCGAAGGTTTATCTCTTTCCCCTCAAAGTATGCGTCCTGCACTACTCGCTTAATCCACACATCAATGGGGAAGGCCTCTCCCCTTTGGCATGAAAATAAAAGCACACAATCCGCAACTTTTTCGCCAACGCCGAAAATCGCCATCAATTCCTTTTTTATTTCTAGCGTAGGCTTCTGCTCAAACGTATCAAGTTTAATTATATTCGATGAAACCTTGTAAATTGCTTCTTTTAAATATTTTGCACGGAACCCAGCTTTGCAATCCAATAATTCTGCCTCTGTCACTCGCTTTAATTGTTGCACGGTGGGAAACGCATAGTAATCTCCAATCGGATCACCATATCGCTCTGCAATGGTTTTTACAATTTGCTTGATTCTTGCTATGGTCATGTTTTGGGAAACCATAAACGACATGAGACATTCCCAAATATCTTGGTTTAAAATTCTGATGCCGCTCCCATAGGCAATCGCTTTTTCCAGCACAGGATCAGCAGATAAAATATTTTTAATATGGTCGTAGTCGGTTGTTAAATCAAAATAATGCAGCCAGATGGTTTCAAATTCTTGTAGCGAGCATGGATAAAATTCTGTGA
Organism: Eubacteriales bacterium; assembly: GCA_031554055.1. Lineage (GTDB taxonomy): Bacteria > Bacillota > Clostridia > Lachnospirales > JAVBKL01 > JAVBKL01. Next base: position 2,813 of record JAVBKL010000215.1, read on the forward strand.
GATTGCCTTGTTGCTTGATATGTAAAACTTTGCCAAGTGCAATGATGACATATTCTTTTTCGCCAAGTTTGGTAAAACGAAAACATTGACCGCACTCAAGCGTTTGCTCAATATCAAAACTTGTGTATTCGCTTAGGATAACTTTGTCATCTAGACTTTCGTACTTCATGTGAACACTTCCTTTTATTATTTTCATTTTTATGCTATACTCTAATAAAATTTTTTATGCGGGTGAATGAATGAAAGAGCATATTTATACGATACCGGTTGTGGACGGATTTAAAGAAATGGGCTGCCCATTTTGTAATATGAAAAAAAAGCTTGAAACAGATTCGATTAACTACATGTTAGGCCCTGCCTATATGGAGGACAATATTCGTATGGAAACCAACGCAAAAGGTTTTTGTACCACACATTTCGAAAAAATGTATGCCGAGCAAAACCGCTTAGGACTAGCACTGATGATTAGTACACATCTCGAAAAAATCAATAGTGACTTATCTAAATTTAACGTTTCAAAGTCAAAGCGAGGACTCGGTCGCCTAGGCGAGCAGTTGGCTTTGCCAACGACCAGCCTGTTTTCTAAAAACAAACCCGAGTCTGAACTTGTGCGCTACTTACGAAAAATAAATGATAGTTGCTTTGTTTGTGACCGTGTGGAAAACACTTTTATGCGGTTCATAGACACGTTTTTTTATTTGATAAAGCAAGACCCAACGATGCTTGACTACGTGAAAAACAGCAATGGGTTTTGTCTGTCACATTTTACGCTGCTTCTTTCCTACGGCGAAAAATCGCTCGGCGAAAAGCAGTACCAAGAATTTTATGAGACAATCGTAAAAGTTGAAACAGATTGCCTTAAAAATCTTGATGGTGACGTAAGTTGGTTTGTAAAAAAATTCGATTACAGATTTAAAGACGAACCTTGGAATGATGCACAGGATTCTGTCGAGCGAAGTTTAAATTATTTAAAATAAATCCCAGAGTAAATATATCAGAATAAAAAAGGAGTTGCAACAAAAATGAAAGATAAATTCAAAGCACTAACCTTTCGGGAGAAAATCGGCTTTATCTTCGATTATTATAAGTGGCATATTATTTGCACAATCATTTCTGTTTACTTAGTCGGTTACTTTATCAATATCATTTGGATTAATCCAGCCGAACAGCCCTATGTGCAAGCGGCAATCTATGGCTCATTTGCTCCGATAGAGGGTTTGATTCAATTTGAAGACAAACTCAACGCCGATTATTTACCCGAAACGGCACGTGGCGATTTCTTATACGTAGTTGAAAATTTCTATCACGATACAAACCCACAAGTTTCCATGGCACTCACACAAAAATTTGCCGCACTCATGGTTTCGAAAGAACTGGATATCATCATTGCAGAAGAGGAAAATTTTAAAGGGCTGATGAGCGAAGGTTATTTCTCTGACCTTAAAACAATTCTTACCCCAGAACAGTTTAAACAAATAGAAAACAAAACGGTTGAAGGCGAAGTGGTAGAAACAGGTGAAAAAGCCACGTACGGCATAGATATTAGCGACAACAAGCTTTTCGAGAGTTTTGATTTTCGGCTAAAGAAGCCGATTATAGGTTTTGTATGCAACACGAAACGGCTGTATGCTTCTGTTTCCACTGTGTTTAAAATGATTGAGAATTGAGTATAAAAAAAACCAAACACCAAGCAAATTGCCTTGCTTAATGTTTGGTTTTTTATCTCTCAAATAAAAACCGACTAAGAAACGCTTGTGTCCGTTCTTGTTTTGGTTTTGTAAAAATATTATCTGGGGTGTCCTCTTCGAGGATTATACCGTCTGCCATAAAACAAACTCTGTCAGAAACCTCTTTAGCAAACGCCATCTCATGCGTTACAATTAACAGTGTTAATCCCAAACGTGCTACGTCTTTGATAACGGTTAAAACTTCGCCAACCATTTCTGGGTCAAGAGCAGACGTCGGTTCGTCAAACAACAAAGCTTCTGGCTCCATCGAAAGTGCCCTTGCAATTGCCACACGTTGTTTTTGTCCGCCCGATAACTGTCTTGGTCTTGCGTTTATAAATTGTGACATTCCCACACGATTTAAATATTCGAGCGCTGTTTTCTCTGCCTCTTTGCGTGTTTTGTTTGCCACTTTGACTTGTCCGACAATGCAGTTATCCAGTGCGGTCATATTGCTAAACAAATTAAACTGCTGGAAAACCATACCCATTTTTGCTCTGTAATGGCAAACATCATACTTATTATCGAGCACGTCTTGCCCTCTGTAATAAATATGTCCGGCACTTGGCCACTCAAGCAAATTGATACAGCGAAGCAGTGTTGATTTTCCCGAACCACTCGAACCAATTAACGTAACGATTTCGCCTTTGCCCACATTAAAGTCAATTCCTTTAAGCACTTCGTTTTGTCCAAAGGACTTCCGCAAGTCCTTCACCTGAATGATTGTTTCCCTTGTTTTTTCTGAATGCATTTCTATCCCTCCGACTAAACCTAAAGTTTGGCTCAATTATTTTTCTTGCCCAAATTCTTTTTAAAACTGGAATCTGGCATGGTCGATGAGCCAAAGACTGTGTAACTATCGGGTCCGTCGAGCTTGCGTTCAAAATACCGCAAGATAGCCGTAACAGATAGCGTCAACACTAAATAAATTGCACCAGAAATTAAAAACACTTCATATGTACGAGCGAGTGCTCCTTTGACCGACTTGGTCATAAAGAACAATTCTGTAACAGCAATTACGTTTAACACGGCTGTATCCTTGATGTTAATAACAAACTCGTTGCCGGTAGCTGGCAAAATATTTCTGATTGTCTGAGGTAAAACAACATTGATCATAGACTGCATATGTGTCATGCCGACGGCGTGCGCCGCTTCTTTTTGCCCTGGGTCAATCGACTGGATTCCACCACGAACAAGTTCCGCCATGTAGGCACCTGTGTTAATCGAAACAATCAAGAATGCCGCAAAGAGTGGAGACAAGTCAATTTGGTACACTTCCATAAGCCCAAAGTAAATAACAGTGGCTTGTACAATCATTGGCGTTCCCCTAAACACTTCTATGTAACAAACCAATAATGCATTCACTAATTTGATTAAAATTCGTTTTGGCGAATACTTGCCCACGTTTTCTGGAACAGGAATTGTTCGTACAACGCCTATGAGCAATCCGATTGCAAACCCGACAATGGTTCCGGAAAGTGCAATTAAAAGCGTCGTGCCTGCACCTTGCAAAAACCAAAGCCAGTATTTGTCAATAATATATACAATCATCTCAAAAAAATTACGCTCCAAGTTACTCCCTCTTTCTAGTCTGACGATAGTAACTACTAATTGCTAGACGGCTGATTGGCTACCGCTTTGTTCATGATGTCTTCTCTAGTGCTCTCTGGGATTTCGGATAAAATTTTATTGATTTGCTCGATGGTTGCACTGTCTTTTTTAACGCCAACTGCAATCGCTGTGTCGTCATCCGAACACTGGAATCCACTTGCTTCATCAAAATCAATGAAAGTCAAATCTGGGTTGGTAGCCACTGCTGAAACAGCTCCGGGCTTCTCCGAAACATAACCGTCAATTTTTCCCGAAGAAAGAGCAACAATCATAGTTGGGAAATCATCCATTGCGGTTTGAATATCCACGTCTTTCATTTGTTCAATAACAGAATAGTGGAACGTATTTAACTGAGCTGTAACTTTTGCACCGCCAAAGTCATTGATTGTTTTCGCCGCTGCATATGGCCCGTCCTTTTTAACAACAACAACCAAGTGTGATTTGTAATAATTGTCTGTGAAGCC
>JAVBKL010000052.1:0-24285 GCA_031554055.1 Eubacteriales bacterium
CCTCAAAATTTAGTTTATTACCAAATTTTGAAGGTTCGTTATTTTTGTTCCATTGAACTGGTTTCGTCTTGAAGTGATTTTAAAAAATTCCAAAGTTTTGCATTATACATCATTGGCAAATAGACACCATAAGAACCTGGTTCGTTGGGATGTATCCAAAAATAGTCTACTCCTCCACCTACATACCCTATGTTAATGCCACCCACAAACACAATTGTATTAGTCGGAGCATACGCTCGTTCTGCAAACAAAGGCTTCGCGTGTTTAAAAATGTTTTTTACATACTCCATATCAGACTTTGCATTGACAACATAGCCATCATAACCATGAAAGTTTTCGCCACTTATTTCAACAGTTCTTGATCTATAACTCTTCCCCTTAATATTCTTATCAATTTGAGCCTGAATAGAATCCAGCATATATTCTTTTGCTTGGAGATTTTTGTAGCCTTTGATGGAGCGATATAAATCAAAACAAATAAACGGAATTATCAAGACTACACAAGCGATTATTAGCACTCTCATGATTTTCTTTTTATTTTTCATGGATTAAGCCTCCCTTAAATAATAAAGCCCAAGAGGCCATCTCACACAAGCAAGATGGCCTTTTGACTTTACAAAAATTTTATAGCATTACCAACTTATACCTACATTTGATTCAAATTTGTTTCCAAATGAATCTATGGCTTCAATCGCTAAGTCTGTTACTTTTGAATCATTAATGAAGCAGTCAAATGTAATAGGCTCTCCAGTAATATTAAACTCTCCCAAGTTGATTTTTTCACCATTAACAATCAAATGATCCACATATTCACTTATTTGCCCTGTAACTGCAAGACTCTTTCCATTATAAGTTGCTTTCAATATGTTAACTTCAGGTGCAACCGAATCACAAACTAAAGTTTTTTCTATTGTTTCTGATTTGCCATAAGTGTTTTGTGTGTAATAATTTAAAACATTTTCGCCCTCGTCCAAATGAATCATCTCTGAACCTAATGGCTGAACAATAAACTCTTTACCATTAACATTTACGTTTAGCTGATTGCTGTATGGGTTATCAATTTGAACAACCGCTTCGCTTGTACCTTGTTTAGGTAAGTCAAGTTCTGGAACAGAAGGTACTGCAAGGACATTTACATGATAAGGAATCTGCTCAATATCACTGACAGTATTTATTTCTAGCATATATTCTCCTGCCGGAAGGTTTCTCATTACAGTAAATTCATCAGAATATACCCCATCAATGCTGTCGACAATCTCATTATCTTTGTTTATAATATTAATAGATTCAACAGCACCCTTTATTGAGCCTACAAAGTATAAATCTGTGTTTTCTTGAATTGTCAGATTATTGGTAGTAGCTACGTTTCTTTCCATTTTACCTGCTTGTTTTGGATTCGCAAAGTTAAATGTCTTTTCGCTGATAAAGTCCTGTTTTGGTAATTCTGAAAAGGAATCGAAGCCTATATTTGGTTTTGAAGCAAAACCATTCTCCATATGCATTTGAGCACTTGATGCTACAGAGAAATTGATAGCTTTTGTAGTATAGTTCTTTGTTCTTAAGATTGTATTACCAGTTATATCTTTTCTGTCATACGCATCTGTTTGCATTTCATCTTTTCTTTGTTTGCCTTCATAATCATACACCCTAACTTGCAAATCGTGAACTCCACCGCTTAGGTTTGTCGGAGGAGTGTATGCATCCCCCTCCTTGACTTTTGTGCCATCTAAATACCATTCATATCTAGCAATCCCCACATCGTCAGTTGCATTTGCTCTAAAGCCTGTCTCTTTATAGCCTGTTATGGTCACTTCTGGAAGAGCGTAGTCAAAAGCAGAATGGTTTTGATTGAACTTCTCCCACACAGCTATTTTATTACTCGAGCTTGTTTTATTCATATACTGGTTATAAAACTCAATTGAATCATTTGATTTTTTTGACATTACTGCAGAATTGATGTCGTTGAATCCAAAACTTTGTGCAAAGCTATACATTGCTCCGCCAGTAAACAATTCCATTTTTGCATTTTCGTGAAATTCTGGACGTCTAGAAACCACACTGTCCCATTCTTCATTCGAATTTTTGCCAGCATAGCTTAAATCAGAAAAATCTGCTCTAATATAGTTACTAGCTGTACTATAGTCTTCATATATTGGGGTATTTCTTAATTGCGTTGCAATGAAGTGAGCATATGCCTCTGAGTATGCCGTTCCTGTATTCACTGCAGGTTTATGCAAAAAATGCTTACCTCCCGCATTGTTCGGATTAACATTATTGTACTGCATGATGTAATGCCCATATTCATGCGTAATGACAGAAGGACTATACTGATTATTTAAGTTGCCATTTATATAAATTATAGAATCATCAAAATTGCTTCCCTCACTGGCATTTGGTCCCCATATAACATCAACCTTGCCCAGCGTACCAGCTTTTGATTGATACCCAATTTTTGCAACTTTTATCCAGTGATATATATTAAACGCACCTTTCATCGTTTCACTGGCATTTAAAACCATGCTAGATATCTCTAATACAGGTTGCTGATAGTCTTCAAACGTAGAACTCTTAAATTGATAAGACAAACCCGCAGAATCTGGCTTACAAATCATTACATAAGAATTTTCCATTTCAATAACAATGTATATGTCACTTCCATTTTCGAGAATATCCGTTGCATTATTCACTGTGACCAAAAATTTGCCTAAATAATCCGTTGTGGTCGTTGCCAATAGGCTACTTCCAATAGGATTTTCATCATATATTTTAACGGTATAATTACTTAAATTCTGACGCGTAGGTGAACCCCCTATACGCTCATAGGAGTCGTACTGTATCGTGCCTTTTACTGTTACAGTCGGAGAAATTTTTGGCTGTATCACGAGTGACGCTGTATTATTCTGCTCATTTGACTCCGTAATATGCCCCTTGCTATCAGTTTTTAACTGAATTGTGTAAGTACCTTTGGTTGAAAACGATATGTCAAAACCAGCTTCTATCGTTTGTCTGGCCTCCAACCCTGCAATAGTAAACGAACCCAAATTACTTCCATTGACTAAAATGTCCGTATAGAATACTGCATTTGCATCAGCATTTCCAACATTAGCGATTACACATACAAAGCTAGTCTGCGTGCCTACTATTGGGCTTGTACTAGAAGGAGAAAACGATTGGACGATTAAATCAGGCGTTCCATTCCAACTGAACAATACCGAACCGATATTATTCGTTTCATCACTTTCAGCCACAACACTGTAATAATCTACTCTCACTTCAATTATATGGTTTCCTGCAGGAATATTCTGCAAACCTATTCTTGCCGTAGCTCCATAACCATATTGTAAGCTCGGTGAATTAAAAGTTCCTACATATTTTCCGTCAACAAAAATTCCGTTAGTACTCGCTGCGGCTGTACCAGTATTCTTATTTACTACTACAATTTCTATACTTGCCGAACCCAATGCTGTAAAGGGATAGGTTCCATATGGAGAAATGCTTAAAATTCCTAAGTCGGGCAATGCAGCAGCAAGCATTGCGGCATCCGCACCTAAAGAGAAGTCATCTACGCTTGAATCGACATTTGAACCAGAATCTATCTCCATTTCAGTAACTTCTACATATTCAACAGTCATCTCATAATTTGATTCATTATCTTTTGGCTCAAACCCTTGCAGTTCATCCTCCAGCGGTACGTTTTCTGGTTGTCCTATTTGTGATTTCCCTTTTTCTTCACTGGCTTTAAAGCTATCACCTACAAAAATATTGCTAATGATAGGCAGGGGTTCTTCATTTGCAGCAATAGAAGACCTTTCCTGTAAATCTGTTTTTTCAGAAAGCGGTACGATATACTCGTCTGGTGATACTTCGCTTACATATTCAACTTTTATATTATTTGTTCCCACGTTTGTGTCTGCATACACGATAGAACTGCTAGACATAACAAACGCCGCAGTGGCTACGCTAAACACACGACCAAATACATTTTTTCTCTTTTTATTAAGCATAAACTCATCCCTCCTGATATTTAAATACAAACATTACGCCCATTGCAGAATATCATCAGTCTTTTCACCAAGAGTTATATGCTCTTGGGCGCTGATTAAAGAAATGTCATTATTTGTATTAGAACCGTTACTCATATTTCCAGACAGTAGTGGGCCTAAAGATAAAAAGCAATCGGCACCAGTTTTTACAATATCCTTTTCAAAACTTCTTTTATTTACCAATTTCACCACAGCCTCTCTTAAAATTAGTCAACAAAAAATAGTACAATGTTCAATATACAATTAAGCAAGCGATCGCAATTACATTTTATACCATTATTTGCCAATGTACAAGGGGACACTTTTGTTCCAAACAGTTGTAAATATCACGATAAGTTTATGTCTACTAATAATTGATGGTATTAATGTATTCTGAAATTGCTTGAATCAAGTCCTTGTCGCCCATAATTTCTGCTAATGTTAATGAGATCTTAAAGTTTTCGCGTGCAGCGGAAAATTGCTGCAATTCTTGAAGTGCAAATGCCTTATTGAAATATAATTGGGGAAGTCTATGCAATGACCTCTGAGCCACGCATGATTTAATTCCCAACTCACAAGTGTCTAATTCTTCTTTATGGTCGTTTGTAAGCCCAAAAGCTTTTGAAAGGTTGTATAGTATAATTGGGTATAGGCGAAATTCTAAAGTGTGTTCAACTTGGCTTCTCTCTATATTCAACTTAATCTCTTTTAATATATCGATTGTCAGTTGCGGATTCTTTGCAAAATATGTTTGTGCAATCATATTGATAATATAAATTTCATCCGAAAATAAGAGTGCCTCGCTAAGGCAGCTAAGACTGGTGATAGAAAAGTTTGGAATGGTGAGCTTTATTGCATCTAAACAAATGTCTAAGCCGCTTTCAACATCGTTATACAAGATTATTTTTAACCTTGCTTTGCATAAAAGAAGAAATTGCAGAATGAAGTTGTCGCTAAAGTCCTGATTTAATGAAGTTTGAGATGGTTTTATTCTTTGCCAAACAAGCTGCTCAAGTTTACATACTTCAGCTTCGAAAGATTTATTAACATACATATCCATTAGGGCTCTTAAACGGCAGGTCTGTGTGTATATTGCCCTATCATTAATATTTGCAAAAGTGTAAATATATTTATCGGGCTGCTGTCCAAGACGCTCCAGAAGCCTTTCGAATAAAAAAACAGAAGGCGAGTGTAGCCCTTTTTCTATACGCTCTAGGTGTTTGGTAGAACAAATATGTTCAGCCAAACTTCTACGAGAGAGCAATCGCCCTTTTCGAAGCCTTAGAATGATTTCTCCTGTATTGCCTATATATTTCATAAATGATTTACTCCTTTTGCCATACTTGCAACTAGTTGAAACAATTGTCCCCCTGCTTTATGTAAAACACAATTTTAAACTATTAGAACAATGTGTATCTGTTCATTGTACATTACATATTTGCAATTATCAATTTAAATTGCATTTTATCACGAATAACATCAGGTTTTGTGAAATTGCCTTTCTATAAAACTTACATTCTATATTTATTTTCTTTTCCAGAATTAAAAACAACAACTGGAACATTTTGTTTCGGTTGTTGTTTTTTTTGCATAGAATTTGAAAACTGTGTTATACTATAGTTGAGGTGAGCCGCATGAATGATTATGGAGATTTTGTTGTGCGTATTTTAAAAGCTAGACTTGAAAATTTTCAAAACGTTGAACGTGGCGAAATAGAATTTGTGTGCAACACAAAAGAAAACATGTTTAAGTCCGGGTCTGACATTCTAGGAATTTATGGGCAGAACGGCTCCGGTAAAACGGCATTCTTGCGTTCGCTGTCCACACTTTGTGCTTTGCTTTCTGGCAAGAGGATTCCCAAAGAAGTCAAGAACTATATTTCCATTGGGAAAGACACCGCCGCTTTATATTTTGAGTTTGGTATTACAGATCACGAAAACACATACAGGGTTTTTTACGAAGCCCATATCAAGCAACGTTCAAAAGAAGAAATGGAATTTTATGAAGATTACATTCATGGCGTTGTACTTGAACGTGAGAAGTTGAGTTATAAAGTATTTCAAAATGGGACATGGAAAAATCAGCAGACTTTAATTGAAACCGCTTTCCGCGACAGCCAAGTATTTAAGCCAAAGGCGAAGTTTTCGGAGCTGATTGCACAAAACCAAAATTATGCAGACGAGTTGCGTATTGCAAAAAAATACGCAGAAAAGCAGTCTACCTCGTTTATATTTTCAAATGACATGATTCGTCATTTTTTGAGGAGCGACACCAATCTCAACCAAGACTATAAAAATATAATTGGAGCACTTTCATTTTTTGGAAAATATAATTTGCTCGTCATTGACAATAAAAATTCTGGGTTGATTACCTCGAATATTGGATTGCCGCTAAACTTTAAGAATGCAGAGGGCAATGCGATGGCTAGCATTCGAATTAACTTAAATGATTCCACGGTGATTCCAAAGAGGGTTTATTCTGTAGCGAGCAAAGTAATAGACACCACGAACATTGTGTTAAAAGAAATCATTCCAGAGCTGACCATCTCGCTGAAAAACCTTGGCGAGCACTTGCTTGATGACCGTGAAACAGGTGTAATCGTTGAACTGGTTGCAAACCGAAACGGAAAATCCATTCCTCTTAAGTATGAATCTGAAGGCATCATAAAAATTATATCCATTTTGCATCTGCTGATTAATATGTATAACAGCCCCTCCACAACTCTTGCCATCGACGAGATTGACTCGGGTGTTTTCGAATACTTGCTTGGAGAAATTCTTAAAATTGTTGAGGACTCGGGTAAAGGGCAATTGATTTTTACTTCCCACAATTTAAGACCGCTTGAAACCATCAATCGAAAATCCATTATGTTTACAACTACAAATCCGCTTAACCGATATACGAGAATGGCAAATGTTAAGACCAATCACAATCTTAGGGATTTTTATTACCACGATATTATACTTGGCGGTCAAAAAGAAACTTTATACGAGGAGACTAACAGCTATGCCATTAGTCACGCCTTTCGGTTGGCAGGTGAAGTGGATGAGTAAAAAGAAAATTGTGCTTTTTATTGTGGAGGGTATCAACGACGAAACTTGTTTGGGTTTAATCTTGAGTAAGATACTGAATACGAATGCCGTGCGGTTTCAATTGACACAAGGGGACATCACCACAAATTTCAGCATAAACCCAAGCAACATTACCGCAAAAATCGGAAACCTCGTCAACAGCTTTCGTGGCAAAATATTTACGCATACTGATTTTTTGGAAGTTGTTCACTTGGTGGATACAGATGGGGCTTTTATCCCCGATGAAATGATTTTGCATGACGAGAAACACAACGGCGTTTATTACACAAGTGACAATATTTTTACCAGTAACGTCCACGGCATAGTGGAACGCAACAAACGGAAAGTTGCCAATTTGGAGCGAATGCTTACGCTGACCAAAACTTGCAAGACGATTCCGTACAGCGTTTATTTTTTCTCGAGCAACATGGATCATGTTTTTAATGGAAACGCCAATTTGAAACAAACCGATAAAAACCACTTGGCAGATCAGTTTAGAAAGCAGTTTGCGAGTAATGTTGAGGGTTTTATAAATTTTCTAGCAGAAAAGTCATGCCCAGAGACGACGCTCGACACCTCGTGGGATTTTATAAAACTTGATTGCCATTCATTAAACTGCTATACCAATTTTGCCCTGTACTTCAAATAAAAATGACATGGGATTTTGCCCCATGTCATTTTTATTTGCCTATTTTTTAAGCTTTTTTGGAGCAAACACGCTTACATCGCCCAGTGCATTCACAATTGCGAGCAACTCATTAAACATTCCGATTATTTTCTCGGAATATAAAATGGCGTCTTGGTGAGCGGATTGGGCACCACGGCTGTCATTTTTCCTTACACAGTCAATTACTTGTTTGCCCTTGCTATGTAATTCACGGTGAACACCCTCGATTTTGTCCCAAATATCTTTCACTTCGGAATACCGTGGCGTAATGGAAAAATAATATTGACCAAAGGCACACTGGCGGTCATCTGTTTGGAGTGGCTTCACCTTCATGTTTTTAGCAATGTCGCCTGCGGTGTTAACCCAGTTTTTATGTGCTGTAATCGCCTTTGAAACGATTTCGCCAAATTCTTTGTTGGAGAGCCCCAGTTGTCCGGTAACAGCAATTTTGCCAGCATTTTTTGTAGTCGCTGCTCCTGTTTCTGTAACCGTCTTTCGCAAATCTTGTGCAAGCGAAACAATATCATCACTGACTCCGATTGTACTTTTCACATGCTCATAAATTTGTTCAAAGCTGTCCGAACCCTGTTGAATTGCAGATGTGATTCCATCTGTACGTTTCGAAACTTCTTGGGTGAATCCGTACATCTCGCTCATACTATTTGTGAGGACTTGTGCGCTTTTCGCATTATCCACCGCATCAAGCAAAAGCTCGTGTGACATACCCTGAATTGCTTTCATATGCTTAATGGCGGCTGCAATGCCAGTTTTGCTATTCGTAGAAGCCGATTTAATTGAACCCACAAGCCCACTAATATCATTTAGAAGTTTTTTTGTGTTATCGGATAACGTACGAATTTCCACAGCGATAACAGAAAATCCTCTTCCGGCTTGTCCCGCACGTGCCGCTTCTATGGACGTATTAAACGCAAGAAGCGTGGTTTGGTCAGCAACTGTTTTAATACCCGCTACTGTTTTGGAAGTTTCGTCGATTAGGCTTATAAGCTTGTCAAAGTCTTTATCCATTTTCGTGGAGTCGCCTACAAGACTATCCACAGTGGACTGAATTCCCTCAATTTTTTGTTTGCTTATGTCTGTCTTTTTCTCAATGTTAGAAACATATTCTGTGCCATTTTTCAGAAGCTCTGAAAGCCTAACGGTAGACTGGGCGTTCTGCGTTTGCGAGCCAGCCATAGCAGAAAAATCGTCTTTAAACGTTTCTGATACGCCGATTAGGCCTTTCATATTTTTTTGTATCATTTCAGCATCAACATCAAGTCTTAAATTGATTGTAGAAAGCGTACTCACGAGCATAAAAATATCTGGCAATAGAGTTCGGATTAGTTCACGGTTAGATTTTAGTGCCTCAACAAAATTAAAAAATTCTGTCTCGAGTTCTTTTAATTCGCTAGATTTTCCACCAGCCGCTATTGATTCTTTTAAAATACTATCGTACTGCCCTTCAATTAACCGAGAAATTATGTCAGCTATTTTTGTATAACTTAAATCGCCGTCAAATGTTGTACCCATTAAAATCCTCCTCTAACGTTTCTTTTTTATCTCTTAAGTATGAAGTGATTTTAACATTTTTTCATCGCTTGCTCATACACATCATTGCCTTCGTTGTCGATTGCCACAATCAAAGGGAACTTTTCAACTTCAAGCTTTCTAACTGCCTCTGCACCAAGCTCGTCAAACCCAACAAGCTCCGCATGCTTTACGCATTTAGAAATTAACGCACCTGTACCACCGATTGCCGCAAAATAAATGCCGCCCGATTTGACAATTGCTTCCTTCACTTCTTTGTTTCTTACGCCCTTGCCAATCATAAACTTTAAACCTTTATCAATTAAATACGGAGAATAAGCGTCTATTCTTCCGCTAGTTGTAGGACCCACAGGGCCGATTGCTTGCCCGGGTTTTGCAGGGCATGGCCCTGCGTAATACACAACTTCATTTTCTATAGGAAAGTCAAGCTCTTCGCCACTTTTCAAAATTTCAACCATTTTCTTGTGTGCCGCATCACGTGCCGTCATGATTGTGCCTGTTAAATACACGAGTTGTCCTGCCTTTAGACTTTTGATTACATCGTCTGTCAGCGGCGTTTTGATTTCTAAAATATCATTCATATCCATAACCCCTTCTATAACTCAGCTTCGGAGTGTCTTGTTACGTGACAACCAACGTTTACCGCAACTGGAAGCCCCGCAATATGTGTTGGGAATGTTTCAATATTTACTGAAACGGCAGTTGTTGAGCCGCCAAGACCTGCCGGCCCTATTCCAAGTTCGTTGATGAGCTTGAGCAATTTTTCTTCTGTCTCTTTCCAGAATGGCAATGGGCTAGGCTCGCCGATTGGGCGAAGCAATGCTTTTTTTGCAAGGTAGGCACACTTCTCCATTGTTCCGCCAACACCAACGCCGATGACAAGTGGTGGGCAAGCGTTTTGTCCGCCAGCTTTCACAGTTGAAACGACGAAATCAATCACACCGTCGATACCGTCCGATGGTTTGAGCATTTTTAATCCGCCCATGTTCTCGCTGCCAAATCCCTTTGGTGCAACCACAATTTTCAGCTTATCTCCGCTCACGATGTCATAATGAATTACAGCTGGTGCATTATCTCTTGTGTTGATTCGTTCGATTGGGTCGTTCACCACTGATTTTCTAAGGAAACCACGGTTATACCCAAGTCTTACGCCATCGTTAATCGCACGAGTTAAACTTCCACCCTCGATTACCACTTGCTGTCCTATCTCAACAAAAACAACTGCCATGCCTGTGTCTTGGCAAATCGCAATTTGCTCACGTTTTGCTGTGTCAGCATTTTCGATTATTGTTTCTAAAATTTCTTGTCCAAGCTCCGATTTCTCTGTTTCTTTTGCGGTTACATATGCTTTTCGCAAATCAACAGCCAAGTTACAGTTTGCCGCTATACAAAGTTGTTCAACTGTTTGTGTTATTAGCCTAGTATCTATAATTCTCATTCCTATACCTCCGTCTAGAATGTATTTAGCTTGTTTAAATCATTTATGTCATCTATGTCTCGCCCAACAAGCCCTACTAGAGAATAATCATTGTTGAGTGCATCATACACGTATTCTTTTAACAGTTCAAATTTTTCAACGTCTGAAGTTTTCCACACATGAATCCTCGGGCTTGTGCAAAACATCTTTGTTTCGCCAATCATGATATGCTCTTCGTCATAGTAACTCACAGATAATGACTGGGCGATTACCTCTTTTACCTTTTTTTCAAGCTCATACAAATCAACATTTGGCTTTTCTTTGTACTTGAGAACAAAGCCACGTCGCACCTCTGAATGCACCCACTCGTGATTTTCATTAAAGTCACGTGCCAAAACAAGACTTGTTAAGTCCTCAGCTGTATGAGCCATTTTCCTATACTTAACCGAGTGGAACACAATGTCATAAATATCTTTTGGAAGTGGTCCAAAAATGCTTGGCCTTGTTACGATGATTTCTTCGCCGATGCCGATAATCAGTTCGGCGTTCATATTTAAGTGTGGATACAGCAAATCAAAATGTTCAATGACCACTCTGCGGTTTCGTGCCACCGCTTCTTTTACAAAGTCAACAATTTCGTGCATTTGCGTAAACGCCATTTGAAATCGCATATCAATATGATACGTCGATGTGTCAAATTTTCTGTCAAAATCACGAATCTGCATAATTTTGATTGGGTCGATTCCGTCGTCGTCGTTTACCAGTTCAAGCCCTGGGAACATTCCTTTGATGATGGACGACTTGCCAGAACCAGCATCGCCGACAATCCCAATTAATCTATCGTAATAAGCCAAGTGACGTTGCGAAAGCTGCTCGCCTAGTAGCAAAAGTCTTTCCTTGCCACGTGGTGCAAAGTAAACATGGTATAGCGACATTTCTCGAATCAGTGCTCGCAGTGACGCCAAATCATTACCCCCTACATCTCGAACTCAAACCCCATAAGCGGTGCGTGTTGTTGTGCTCCGTACACATCGCTTTCACTTAATGCACCTGAGCAAACGGGACGCTCAATTGTTATTTTTATTGCGTTGGCTGGGTCAAACTCTACGATTTCCATAACGGTTTTCACATCTATGTTATAAAGTGCAGCAAAGCTCTCTTTTGTAAAAATTTTTGCGTCGCAAACCATACGGTAGTTTTCAACTGTTTTAAAAATAATATCAAAGGTAAGTTCGTAAGGCCCAGAATTTTTTGAGCGAATCACGTCTGCAATATCAAGTAATTTCATCTTAAACCTCCCCCCTATCCTCTAATTTCCCTAATTTCCATAGGGAACAACTCGCATGGATCAGAAACTTCTATCAAGTGGTAAATAGAAAACTCAAAAACCTCGCCCACTTTTAAATCAGAAGGCGAAAACGGAAACGCAAGATTACCCGCTGTAGAAATTCTGCCTTCGTAGCCATAATGTAAAAGGGTTGATCGTGCAAAACTGCAAATCGTGTTTGCAATTTCCTGTGTGCTACCAACCGCATCAATCACAAAACAAAGCTCGTGTGCCACCTTGCCCATGTCGTTGCCAAAAATTCCGTTGACACCGTTTTTTCCATACACTTTAAAGTCTAGGAAAAATTCAGTGATGCCGGTTTTGCTAAAGTTGGAACGCACTTTTTCTTGTACGTATGCAAGGATTGAGTCGATTTTTTCTATCATAACTGGATCTGCCGTTGCTGCAATGGACACCGTTCTAAACCCAGAACGTTTCACACCCTCAAGCTTAATGCAATATGGATTTGTCTCTTTGAACACACTGCCTGAAACCTTTACAGCGTTGTCAGAAACTTGTTCAAACTTTGTATTTTTTAAATCCAAAATTCCGCCAGGACCTGGCAAAATATAAGGATTGGTTTTTTCGTACAAGGTGTGTGCCGCAACCGATTTTGTTGTGCACTTACGAATATCTGATAAAGGCTCAACCCTAAAGTAGTCACAACCCAGATACCCCATCATACAGTCACTTCCGCTGCCAGGTGTTGCCGCAATCGCCGCACACTCAAGGATTTTTCCAAGGTGAATCGCAAGCCCACGATCATAACCTTCTTTGACAGCAAGTGCCGCAAACACCGATGGGTCATACGCACGTCCCGCAATAATTACATCCGCACCAGCCTCAAGTGCTTTTACAAAAGGCTCAAGCCCCATTTGTCCGACTACATTAATAGAATTTTTAATATCGTCCTCTGTCAGTTCGGGTGCTGGGTGTAGGGGAGAAATTTTGCCTTGGTGGAACTTCTCAAGAATTTTCTCTTGTGGTACATCCGCACTGATAATGGCAAGTTTAAAATTTAGCTTTAACTCTTTTGCCAACTCCTCAATAATTTCCACATTCCATTTTAAATGATGATGGCTACCAGAGCCGCCAGCTGTTCCGATAATCACAGGGATTTTATTTTCCAGTGCCGCCGGAATCATGTAAGATAAATCACGCTTCACAGCGTTTCTGTCTGTAAACGAATAACCAGCACCCAAATAATATGGGCCGGGATCAGTTGAACCAGCATCCACCGCAATCACATGCGGTTTTCTTTTCATGCCCTCTTTAAAGCTTTCCTCTGGGAATCCATATCCAAGTATCGCCGTTGGCGATAAAATTCTAAGTTCGTCCAAATTAACACCTCATTTTTAGTTAGCGAGTTTTTCTAAGTGCAACGATTCTCTGCATCTCGTTATAAACAATCATAAGTCCTTCGTCAACGCCCATGCCTGGTTTTGCAAGCATTTGAACAGGGCTTGTAGCCATTGCGATATGTGTACAAACCTGTGCCGAACGATCCGTTTCGTTGCAAGTTCCGCCGAGATACGCACCCATGCCGTTTTCTTTGCAGTAGATAACCGCTTCAATGGAATTATTGATTCCGCCTAGGTCTGGCGTTTTAATTTGTGCCATGTGTCCGGCTTTTTCGTTGGTGAAGTCTACCACATCTTGGAAGGTGTTGCACCACTCATCAGCAACAATCTCGACACCATAATTTTTCTCATCTATGATTTTACTAATTTCTTTTAACGCCGCAATTTGTGCTTCTCGCTCGCCCACATCAACTGGCCCTTCGATTCTCAAATGGAATGGCTCTGCCAATTTTCCAAGTTCGCCGATGTAGTCCGCAATTTTTTCGAAATCATTGTTAAAGCTTGTGCCCATTGTGCCGTACACGTCAATGTGTAATGTAGGCGTATACGATTCATTTTGGCGGAGTTTTAATATTCTGTCCCTAAGCCACACAACATACTCTTTTAGTTTCTCACCTTGCAACCCAAGTTTGTCAACATGGTGATTGATAAGTGCGTGGGGGAGAACGTTTGAGCCTTTTAAAATCATTTTATCGGAATTTAAATATCTATCATCACCAGATTGGCTAAACACAGGAATCGTGGTTTTAGAAACTTCCAAACCATATTCTTCTGCAACCACTTCCGCCATGAGTTTTTTATTTGCCTTTGCCACCGCATCAAGAACCGTTTGCGTCACGCCGTACCTGATGGCAGTATGCAAAACTTTTCCTGTTTCGGAATTGATATGGCTGTCAACAAGTGTTGCCATTTCTTTAAAGTTTGTAATTTCACGATTTTTATACAAAGGCGCCACTTCACGCATGATAACCGAAATAAAATCATCAGCGAGGAACAACGGGTCACGGCCACCTGCACCAGAATATTGCACAGCCGCACAGTCACCGTATGCAATTTGACCGTCCTCCAAAACGAACATAACCGAAATGGATTCGCCCGCTTGTCTAATACTTTTAAAGCCGTCTGTCACAGGCTCGCCGATGTATGAATTACCGTCGTTTTTTGCACCTGATTTAATTGCTTTTTGGTCGTCAAAGAAAAAACCTGTCAATCCGCCTGAACACACTACATCTATAATTTTCACAATAATGCCCCCATTATCTAACTGGTCTGCCTACTAAATTGCCTTTGCCAATTGCATATATATCATCAATCACCATTTGGAAACTGACTTGTCTGTTCTCAAATTTTGCACGAGCCTCTAATTGTTCACGATGAAAGTCCTTGAGTTCTTTCGAAAAAGGAAGGTTACCACATTCAAGCAAACGAATCGCACCGTTGTTATCACGAGCTGGCATTGCCTTGCCCAAGTTAAATTTGCTAGGAGCAAACGGAACATCGAGCACACCCGATTGGAACGCACGAACTGCACCAATTGCAAAATCACCGCCACCAAGTTCGAACACTTTTTCCATGATGCAATGTACTTCTCTACAAATAATTTCGCACTCTGTAATGACATCTGAATTGTCAAGCATACTTTGGTCACGGAGCATGGACACCACTTGTTTTGTTGTTTTAAGTCCCGCTGCATTGGCTTCTTTGGTGGGAATACCCATTGCTTCGTGTGGAGTTTTAACAATAACCTTGGTTGCTTTTGACAATGCCGCAACAGATGCACCCCAAGAAATTACGCCAAACGCTTTTGATTCATCTGGAGGGAATCCACCCATCCATTGATGCAACACGGTTGTAACCATCACACCTGTGTAGCCGTATTTCTCGAGATATTCCTCAGTAAGGATAGTAAGAGCTTTGATCGCCGCAACGTCCTGTACCAAGTTTCCGCATTGACCATAGCCAACGGTAATGTCCTTTGCCCCTTGTTCTGCAGCAAGCAGTGCTTCTAAAACAGCAACCGCCGTGGAGATGCAAGGCGGAACAAGTGTTCCAGTAAGTGGTCCAAAAGGTTCACGGTTAATCGTAACGCCCGCTTCTTCGTATAAGCCGATTAGTCTATCGCAATATTGCCAATCCTTGATTGTTTTCTCAAGGGAGTGATTTTTCGAATAGGGAATATTGTAAGAAATTCCACCACCCTCGTAAGACGTGAATCCGCCAGCCATAGAAATCTCTGCAAGCAATCTTGCGTCTGGTGTGCCGTGACGCACTTGAACAGGGCTTTTTAGGGAAGAAGTTACATTTCTACAAATTTCAACGCCGTAATTAACTGCAGGAAATCCGTTTAACATGGAACGGCTTTGTGCCTTGCTTTCTTCGATACCCACTTCTGCTTCTTTGTAACGGTTAAGTCTTGTGTAACTGTCGATTGTGGTTGGTAGTAAATCCGCACCACCCTCAGTTTCTAAGTATCTGAGCAAGTTGATGTGTGCATCAGGAAGTGCCACGCCAGCACGAGGTTGAATCAGTGTAACCTGATCCTCTTTTGCTTTCTTAAGTTTAAGTCCAAATCTTTTCTCGAGAGGAATCTCTTTTTGGTATTTCACTGCTTCTTCAAAATCAACGCCCTTGCCTGTTGGCCATTGATTGAGTACCTCTACACGTATAGCTTGAAATTCGTCATCACTGAGTTTTTTGTTGCAAAGTTCCATTGTGAGCCTCCTAATAACTTCATAATATTAAAGCGATTCGCTAATCATCACAAATTCTTTTATCATAATTTCCAGTGCGAGTTCTGGGTCTTTTCGAGCAAGTAGACCCATTGACGCAAAAATATATTTTTTATCAAGCAATAACTTTGGTTTCTTCGGAAGTAGTGCCATGGGGTTAGTGAGATTATAAAAAGCTCTTGAGAGAACACCCACTGGGTTTTCACTATTAATTACAGGGCCACCCACACCCACCAAATAGTCGACCTCACTCAAATCTTTGCCAGACTGCAAAAATGTTTCGCCAAAAGGCGTGTACACACTTTCGATGGTTCCACAATGCCTGTTAAATGCAATCTCAACGGCAAGAGCCGCCAGCGTGTCGTCTATTGCTTTTTGGGGACTTCCGTTTTCAGGAACGGTATCTGGTGCCGCTTTACAAATTTCTAACCAATCCAGAACATCTTTTGTTTCAATGTTAAGTTCTTTCGCAACCCTCTGGGCTGTTGCCGCTTCCACAAGGGTTGGCATTCCGTACCGAAGCCCCAAGTCACCCTCAACGCTTCTTTTGGCAAAAGGTTCAACAATGCCCTTTAGCACAGCATTTGCTTTTGTGGGCGAGCCGTCCGCCATAGAATACACATCTGTTGTTGCACCGCCGACATCGACGACCATTAAATTTTGATAATGCTTGGACAAAAGCTCCGCAGCTTCAAAAACAGCGAGGGGCGTTGGAACAATAATATCAGACATCATTTCCTGTGCTCGTCCAATTCCCTTGGCTTCTATGATTCGTTCGATAAACACATCTCGGATTGTATTCTTAGCTGGAAGAATATTTAACTCGCCAAGCCTGGGCATTACGTTTTCTGTTACGATGGTATGTTTTTTGCCCTCAAGAATTTCAGAAACGACGTCCACCGCACTTTTGTTTCCGGCGACGATAATGGAAAACACACAAGGAATATCAACAAGTTGCTTTGCATTATGAATGATTACTTCTTTGTTTCCGCCATCTGTTCCGCCGCATAAGAGAACAATATCTGGCTTGATTTCTAAAATCTCATGTTGATCTGATTTTGAAAGTTCATAGGAATACGTTTTGATTACCTTTGCACCGGCATTGTTTGCAGCAAGCCTTGCCGCCTTTGCCGTTAGCTCTGGAACCAATCCGACTGCAACCATTTTTAGTCCGCCACCCGCTGAGCTTGAAGCGTATTTCTCTGAAAATTCCAACTCACCGATGTTGTCTGTCAATATTTTTAGAGCGTTGTTATATCCGTTTCTAATATCAGTTTCAATGGTTGTATAAGCCCTTGCTGTTCCCAAAATTTTTCGCTCCACAGTATCAATCGCTGTTAGCTTTGTAAAGGTACTTCCAAAATCAACAGTTAAGATATAAGGCATTTACTCAACCCCTAAGTCCTTCTTAAAATCTTCAATGCTCGTTTCTGGCATCGTTCCCGGAGGGTAAACACGGTCAAAGCCCATTTCTCTAAAAGTTTTCTCAACCACTTCAAAGTCAGACTTGCCAACGACTAAATTTCCGCCGACATACAGCTTAATGCCTTTGAGCCCACTTTCTTCGCATTTTTCTCTAAGCCCTCTGCAATCAATCTCGCCATGACCATACAGCGACGATACAATGATTGCGTCGGCACTTGTCTCAACAGCCGCATCAATAAATTCCTCTTGTGACACCATAACGCCAAGGTTAACCACGTTAAACCCCGCACCATTAAATGCGTGTTCAAGAATCCTGTTGCCTACTGCGTGAACGTCCGCTCCGATTACCCCGAGCACCAATGTCTTTTGTTCCACAAAATCAACTCCCATTCGTATTTAATTTTTTAGAATATCTATCCCATAAAATGAATAAAAAGCAACTGATTAGTCTGACCACAAGTATTAAGGCAAATGCAAGTTTCATTGCAAGCAAGTCGCCGCCAAACCCACGATAAATAGCCACGCCGACAATCGGCATTGCTGCATTTGAAAAAGCGATAAACATGGTATAAATAGAAATACTCAATGTTTTATTTTCTTCTGGAATCACCTTGAGCAACATTTGCAAAGGATTTAAAACAATTTGAGCTGTGGCGAGGTTTCCGATTGCCACAATAAACAAAAACACAAATTTATTATAAGTGGGGCTAAGACAAAGTGAGAATATAACGCCGCCCGCAATGAGTGCATGAAACAGCGGTGTAAAAATCATACTAAAATTGACGCTAAACCGCTCGTTTACCTTGCTCCAAAATCGCAAACTGATAAACTGCATACCCATAGAGAAAATTGTGGTAAGGCTTAAATACCATTCGTTTAAGTGCAAGTATTCAACTTGCATGATGTAAAAAATCGTCCAGTCGAGCTGCCAAGCCATATAAAAAACAAAGGCAACCGAGACAAACCCCAAGAATTTTTTGTTCCGAGAAAGAATCTTTAGCGTTTGTAGAACCACTCCAAAGTTAATCGGAGGTTTGTCATTGATAATTGGATTTTCAGGTTTCACTTTCGAAAATAAAAATATTTGTACAAAAATCAATAACCCTGCCATAGCGAAGAAAAGCTGATGGAACATGATTTTTAGTGAAACGTCAGACGTGCTTGTCAAAAGCAAACCTGTCACAAGTGGAACCAAAAATCCAGCAAGCAAAGTAAAGTGTGTTCTTCTAGTAAGCACTTTGTTTCTAAGATTGATATGCGTAACATCGGCAAAGTACGCTTGCCACGATAAATTATAAAGTGTCATGGCACCAGCCGAAAGCGAGAGTAAAAAGATAAAGGCTTCCAGTTGGTAAGAAGGTAAAAATGGTACCAACGCTATCAACAAATACAAAATAGATACGCTAAAAATAGAAGCGATAACCATTTTCTTTTTGTCTTTTAACGAATCGGCAAAGATTGCTCCGGGGATTAAAACAAGCATAGCAGCGACCTGCGGCAAACCTTGCACGAGTCCAAGCGTGTAATCTCGCCCACCAAGCCTTGTTGCAAATAAATTGTTGTTGTTACTGATTAAGTAAATAACAATCGCAAGCAAAAGACCTTCGTATGCATAGAAGAAAGTATTGGCGTCGCTTTTAAGCATATGGAGGTTTCGCCTTAAAGCTCTTTTCGTGTATTTAAACATAACTCGCCTCATTTTTATAAATATAAGCAGATGCTAAATGTAACCATAGAAATAATTAGTATATGCAGCTCGTCACAAAAGTTTCCACAAAGTTTTCCACATATCCACAGTTGCTATCAAAGTGCGGAAAAAGGCTTTTTTTGTAAATACGAAAGTGAGTACATCGCAATGACACCAGTCACAACGCCCGCAATTACGCCCATTACGATGAGAACAGGCAAGTAGTACAGCAGTTTATAGTTTTCCACAACCCATGTGGCGACCACAATCTGCCCGACGTTATGAAAAACGCCGCCCACAACGCTGACACCAACAGGGCTAAAGATTTTTATTTTCTTTGCTCCAACCATTGTAATGTAGCTAAGAAGTCCACCGGCTAAGCTGTACATAATCCCCATCATACCGCTAAACAAAAATCCAACAACGAAAATTCTAATCATGGACACACCAAAAGCGTCCTTTGAACCTAAATAATATAAAATGATTAGAATAATAACATTGGCAAGTCCAAGTTTTATCCCAGGAACCGGCACGGGAACAGGGATAAATCTTTCAAAATAACTGATCACAATGGCTAGGGCGGCGAACACACCGCAAAACGCTATTCTTTTTGACATAAGTCCTCCGATTTATTGAGAAATGGCATCAATGCCGTAATCGTTCTCAATATTTTTAACTTCAATCACAACTTTGTTTGGCAAGCAAACAATTGTTTCGTTAGAGCCTTTAATTGGACGTGAATGAATACAAATTTGGTCACGGCAATCCGCTTCGATCATACTAACTTGTCCACCAGCAATTTTCATTTTGTTATGAAAATGTCCGTTCGTAATCTCATATTCCCCATCTTTGTTCAAACTGTAGGTATCCACCACATCGCCGTCAATATTGACCACTACTGTGGCTTCTCCGCCCTTTTTCTCTTCTATCGAGTACAGAAAAAAATTAAATCCAGCAGCAATCACAAGAAAAAATATGATGAGTACAATATCTGTCTTTCTAAGCATACCTTTTAACATATAGTTCTCCCATTTCCTGTAGTAAAAATTCCATAATATCTCAAGTTAATAATACAACTTTTTATAGATTTGCACAACTAAAATGTGAATATATGGTCGCAAATTTTTAGCCCTACCAATCGTAGTTTATTATACGGTTGGCAGGGCTAATCTAATTTATACATTTCTTAAACTTCTTTTATACAATTCGAGATTTTCAGTTTTAATTCTTTCTTCGCACATCGCCATTAAAACTTCGAGTTCACCAGAATAATCCTTGTCTTCTGTCTCCAAATTTGAAAGCTCAGCATGCGGAAGCTCTTCATACATTTCTATGATGAAGTCGTCTGCTCCATTTTCCATCCATGCCTTTTGCAGTTCCTTAAAATGATGCATGCCGTTTAAGAGCCTCACCATCAAGCCGTTCTCAGCTGCCTTTAAATTTTGTGTTGCTTGCAAGTAGCATTTGTTTGTAGATTTTGATCGCACAATCATAATCCCCATGGGTGCTTGCATTTGTTTGTATTGCTCCAGTAACTCTTTTTTCCTGTTTTTATCCACAGTTTCCACTCCAAACACTTAATAACTTTTTTGTTTGTCAATTATTTTCTTCATAGTCGGTATGGAAATGATTATAAGCGTAATCACCATTTCTGGCAATATATAAGATAAATTATAAACAAAAGAATACACAAATACACTTTCACCCACTGGTGCGTACTCTGGAAAAAAAACTACGCCCGAAGTAAAAGCACAAAGTAGTCTTCCAAGCCCACCCAGTGTATAACCTATTTGCAAACCAAACTTCTTTGTTCTAAAAATGCCTGCAAAAAATCCAACTGCGGCGTACGCCAAAGGGTAGTCAAGTACCAGCTGAATAGGGTGGATCACATAGCCGCCAAGCACAAGTGAAAGCAAACCATATGCCGCACCCGCAACGGCACCCCAAAGTGAACCAAACCAATACCCTGTTAACGCAATGAATAACATACTGCAAAACGTTACATCGCCGCCTTGCGGCATTTGGAAAAACTTCAATTGACTTAAAATAAAGGCGAGCGTAATACAAATGGCGGAATACGTAATTATTTTAACTTTGCTTTGCATATAAAAATCCCCCTTTTATTTTTTTCGCTAAAAGGAGGATCATATCCTGTATTTTTTGCTTTCTTACGCCAGCATTACCTGGGTCAAGTACAAGGGTATATCTCAGCCAAAGACAAGTTATAAACCAGTCTTTGACACCCCTAGCGAAAATTATTTAGTTGTATTGGTACTATTACTATAATTCGATTTTCTCAATAAACAAAGTGTTTTGTGTCAACAAGTTAAATTGTAAGCACTCTTCACGGTTTGCTGAGCAAAGACGAACTTTTGGTCTGGTTGGCATTTTTGGATTTTGAGCCACAACAACTGCTCTGAATCCATTGTTAAGCACAACCGTTGCACCTGTTGGATAAATTGCTACAGATGAATTGAATAAGTTTAGCAAATCTGGGTCAAGCACTTTTCCCGCTTGGCTGTTTAAATATTCCACCGCATGATGAAGAACGAGTGGTTTGTATCCGGCATATCCATAAACCAAGTTGTCATACATATCAGCAATGGCAATCATTCTTGCACCTTCTGCAATATCTTTGCCAGCCATTTTTTTAGGGCCGCCTGTGCCATCATACTTTTCATGATGCATCATTACGCTCATATAAGAACGCACACTAAAGGCACGACTTTCTTTTAAGTATGCATACCCAGCGTCTGCATGTTTGATGTCTTTGTCATCGTTCATGTTTTCAAGCATAATATCATGGCAAAGTGCCGCTTGTGTATACTCTTCAATCATCGCAAAATTAAGGCCGCTCTCAATAGCAAGTGCCGCAACAATACTAGCGACATTAACCGCATGAAGGCAACGACTGTCGTTTACGCAATACATATTAAACAAACTAATCGGTTCACGCAACGCACTTTTTACGTCCGAAACCATTTCTTTTGACGCTTTTTTTATCGCAGACTCGTTTAACGTTTTCTTTTTAGAAATTTGTTCATATAAAGACGCAACCGCATTTAACGCCATAGTTTTTGTTTCATCAGAAAGACATGGCCTAATCTGTACTTCCTCAAAAATTTCGTCCTCTACGTAAACTGACATAATACCAAAGCCAGTAAGACGAGTGATATAGGATTCTGTTACAACCGCATTGGCCGGCAACAAAATTCTACCATCCTGCATTCTAATAGGCGAACCAAGTTTTTCGCCAATTTTTAATGAACTAATATTAATAAGTCTCACAAATTACCCTCCCTATTACTTTTGCAACCGCATAATCTGTATATAAATTTATACAAAAGGAACTGCTATACTGATTCCTTCTTCAACCCCACCTGCGAGGAAAGTATTAGAATATAATCAGTATCAGTTCAATTCCTTAAGATGATAAACCAATTTTGTTAAAATAGCAAGCTTTTCTGCTTCTTTTTTAATAATAAAAATAATTCTTTAACACGATATGTATATTTTATTCAAATTTGGAAAACATTATGTTATAGCTTAACATAAGTTGAGCTTTAATATCCCCCTCAACCTATGACTCAACCCCCCCTGAGCACAGGTTTTTTTTGCAAAAAAAAAGGCGACAATCTCTAAACCATTTTTAGGTTCGCCGTCATCTATGGCACAACTCATCATCACACAGAAAATATTAAATGTCTACGATAGTGCTATTATCAATTCGGGAATATATTTTTCTCTTGCCAAATGAAATTTTTCTGTATCCTCTTCACTTCTCCCGAAAAGAGCGTTACCACAAGCTGAATTATCTGAAACACAGAGCAATACAGAATAGTCTTTTTGGATTAATTCCATACATCTAAAAAATGATGAGGTTTCCATTTCAATTAACTCACTACTCAATGAAAGTATATCTTCTAAGTGGTAATACTCACAAAAAATGCTATCTGTGCAATACACAATTTTTTCGCCTATAGGAATGTCAAGTAATGCCGCCACTTGTTTTATTCTGGAACTCGAATTTTGTGTTGGATATACTTTTTTTCTGTAGTTGCTTACGGAAATGTTGTCATAAAGATAGAGAGACCCGCCGTCACCGGCAATGGAGTACTTCGGAGTTACAATATCCCCCAATTGAATACCTTGAACCAAAGCCCCTACAGCTCCAATAAAGATTATATTATTGCATTTTGCATTTCCAAGCATTAAGCAGCAGTCAATCAAATTGCCAGCACAACTGGCAGTTTGAATATATCCATACTTTTTTTGCCCAACCATCACTTCATATCCACAAAAATATGGACCTATATTTTGAGCAGTAATCAAGGGGCTGTAACTCTTAAAAATTTTTTCGGGTTTCCAAGAAGGAGCGACAATAATTGCATCATAATCTGCATCACTGTCTAGCCCATAAACAGCTTTAAGCATATCATTTGAAGGGTTATACTGGTTAAACCTTTTTTTAATATGTTTATATATGTTCACATTTACACCACCAATATAGATCATTTTCACATATAGTATTTAAAATCTAACAGAACAAGTCAACGAAATACATGATCTGCCGTCGCTCGCCGTCATTTATAATACGGTATAATGTACTGGGACAAGCTATTGGAGATATTAATAGTATCCATCATCAAAAATAATTACTGCGTAATAATTATCTAAAGAATCAATTCCTTTTAGAGAACTAAACTCAATTTCTTGATGTTCTAAATCTATCGAATTTATTTTACTGGAATCCATTTTTAAAACTTCAATTTTAACAATATCATTATTATATTTCTCCATTGTATTTTTTGCTGGATTAAATGATATAGAATTGTAATAATTAACTAAACATTCAACTGAATTCTCAGATTTTATTAAAATGGAAGCTAAAAAAGGGAGTGTCAAAAGTTTCGTGTAAATGAATAACTTAGCAAGTTTATTTCAAATAAAAATGTGTATACTTTAAACACGGACGAAAGGATAGGGCTCTGCTGGAGAGCAACCTGAGCAGTCGGCTGTGTGATAAACGGT
>JAVBKL010000216.1:0-2821 GCA_031554055.1 Eubacteriales bacterium
AATAAAAAAACTTATGGATAACCTTGGGATAAAAGAAAATCGCCATTATTTTAATTCGGGTGTGCTTGTAATGAATCTTGAAAAAATGCGCAAAATGAAGTTTGAGCATAGATTTTTTATATTACGAAAAGACATGGATAACGTAATAGAGTTTTCAGATCAGGATGTATTTAATGTGATATTTCAAAATGATAAAATTATGTTGCCTCAAAGTTGGAATTTTCAAACACCAATGTGCGACTTTTTAAATAAAATTGAAAATGGTGAACAGATAAGCCCTGATATTATACACTATACGACAGACAATAAGCCGTGGATTAAAGACCTCCCTTGTCACTTCAGAGAAATATATACAAGATTTGAAAATTCCATTGATTGGGATAATGGCGTGCACCCCTAAAACAATACCACTAGTGATGAGACACAATTTGCCATACAATTGGCAACGAGGTTTCCCATGAAAGGTAAAAAACAGCATAGCCCCGAGCAGATAATTCGTAAGCTTGAAGAGGCTGAGAATCGGTTAAATGCAGGGCAAAGCATTGCTCAGGTTTGTCAGGCTTTAGAAATTGCACATTCTAGATTTCATAAATGGCGTAATCAATATGGCGGTATGAAAGCTACAGAAGCAAAGCGGTTAAAAGAATTGGAAAAAGAGAATGCCAAGTTAAAAACTATGGTTGCTGAATTGATGTTAGATAAAGCCGTGTTAAAAGAAATCGCAGGGGGAAACTTTTAAGCCCGGTGCGGCGCAGAGAAGCTGTAGAGCATATTGAAAAACAGTTTTTAATTTCTGAGCGTCGGGCATGCGTAATTATAGGCCAATCACGTAGTACACAACGAATAAAATATCATGAAAATACTGGAGAAATTCGTCTTTTAAAACGTATTGATGAATTGGTAAAAGAAAATCCAAGAAGTGGTTATCGTAATATTTCTGGAATGTTGCGATTAGAGGGTTGGTCTGTAAATAATAAGCGAGTATACAGATTATGGAGGCGTGAAGGCTATCGTGTACCAAAAGCTAAAAAGAAAAACATATTAGGCGGTAGCGCTAAAAATGCCTGCAATAAAAAAATAGCTTTATTTCCAAATGATATTTGGACTTATGATTTCATTTTTGATCGACTTTCAGATGGGCGTGCTTTAAAAATATTAGTAATAACAGATGAATATACTAGAGAAGTGTTGTTGCTAGAAGTTGGAATTTCAGTAAATGGAACATCTGTAGTTAATGCATTAAACAAATTAACAAAAATACGTGGCTTACCTTGTCATGTGCGTTCTGATAATGGTTCAGAATTTATAAGTAAAGCAGTAAAGCAATGGTTTTTATCCACAGGTTCTTCAAGTCTTTATATTGAAAAGGGTTCACCCTGGCAAAATGGTTATGCAGAATCACTAAATAGTCGTTTTCGTGATGAATGTTTAAATATGAATATGTTTTATACAATGAAGGAGGCACGAGAAATAATAGGTAATTGGCAGATAACGTATAATGAAAGGCGACCCCATAGTGCTCTCGGTGGTCTTCCACCGTCAGTATTTGCAAGAAAAGTACATGAGCAACGATCGGGCTGTCACTTTTCTTGAATTGCGATATTTTTATGGATATCCCACACAAGAAAATCGCCAGCCCTATGTGGTGTGATGTAGGGCAGCCCTTAGCTAGAAAACAAAAAAACTCTCATTTAGAGTGGTGCATTAATTGGGGGCTTGACAATAACATTTAAGAACATCAATAAAAATGGAGTGTAGTATGGTGACCGCTAGTAAGGAAGAAATAATAAATAGCTCTGAAATGAGCAAAGAAGATATTGAATTACTTATCTGCGAGCTTGTACGGCATAAACCTAAAAAAGTAGTAGAAATTGGTATGTCCGCTGGAGGAACAACCTGCATTATACTCGATAATATTACAAAAGATGCTACTTTATACTCTGTTGATATTAATAGAAAATATTACAGAGATGAAACGAAAAAGGCTGGTTATATTGCAGAAAATGTATATGATGAAACTCGGCATGCTTCTTGGGAGCGTTTTCTGGGCGTTGACATTTGTGACTGTGTTGAACAAATAGGCCATGATATTGATTTTGTAATATTAGATACAGTACACGCATTGCCTGGAGAATTTTTAAGCTTTATGAGTATATTGCCTTATATGTCTGATCAGTGTGTACTCATTCTACATGATCTCTCTATGCATGTAGGATATAAAGTGGCAAATAAAGTAAATTCGTCTTATGAAGAGGAATCATTTTGCACGTCTCTTTTATTTAATGCCATTATAAGTTACGATAAAATATTAGCCAATGCTGAAATGCCAAACTGTGGTGCAATAATTATAAACAAGCAGCTTGTTATGAAAAATATGTTTATGATAATCAACATGCTGTTTGTTAAATGGAACTATATGCCACCAGCAAATATTATACTTGATACTTTTAAAATTGTGAAAAAATTCTATTCAATTAGTGATGCTGACTTTTTTGAAAAAGCCATTCAATATAATTTAAAAAAGCGTGGTATGCGACTTACGTGTGTATAGGAGAGTTTAACTTTAGCCTAGGTTAAAGCAAAGTTGATGGTTATGGATGCTTAGCTGCAAAATGGATACTTTTATGTCTGAAAAACTATAGATCGATAAACTCTTTTGGAGTATTTAAAAAATAAACAGGTCGAAATTCAGTACTGTCCGGTTAAGAAAACAATGAATATTGCAAGCTAGTTACAATTTTTGGCTTTAGCCTTGGCAACAACAGTTCATCAACAGTAAATCTGTGAAATAAATTACTCTTAAGCAGGCGCACAATCTCTC
>JAVBKL010000058.1:0-5284 GCA_031554055.1 Eubacteriales bacterium
ATTGTTTCCAGCAAACAAGCTTTTAATTTCAAGTTCCGTTGCCGTATTTAAGTTTGTCATCGCTTTTAAATTGTCTTCCAGTTTATCAATCTGGATTTTTGTAAACAGGAGCCCATGACAGGACATTAAATCTTCAAGCGACTTAAATGTGTATTTTCCACGAACTTCCATTAAACTTTCTGCTTGTGCTTCGGTAAGCCCCGCACTAACAAGCTGTGCTTTATTGGCGGTGTTAATATTTGCGGAGCGGTTAGGTTTTGTAATATTAACCACGGAACGATTGACTATATCGAAGTAATCAAAGTTTAACTGATAAAGGCCGTCCTCAAAATACATGATGTCATTCAGGCTTGATTTTTTTGTAAAACTGCCCTTTTCTTCACGATAACGGACGATGTTTCTTGCCTTTGGTTCCGTAATGTCCTCGAGAGAACAAAGTTCTTCAATCGATGCGGTGTTTACGTTTGTAGAAACCGCCACATAACTTCTGTTCATGTCGAAAATTTCCTTTGTGATGCCTGCCACAAATTTTAATTCAAGCATACTGTCAAACGGATTGTTTTCTCGGTAATTAACAATACGCTGTGGAATATTCTCCCCCATGCCTCGAAACACTTTAAAAATCTGTGCGGCAGTGGCCGTATTAATGTTGATACCATTGCCAAGAAAAGGTGCACGAGTATCGCCAATTTCGATTTCCCATTGTCCGAGCTCGTTGGTTTTACCGATTTCTTGGTCTTCTAGGAAAGATTTATAATGGGTGGCACTTGAATGTTTTGGGTTAAGTTTTGCAAAGCCTTTTTTCAGCAAGTCCGAATTCATAAGTTTTCCGTCTAAGGAAACATACATATAATTAAAACGTGGGGAAGGGTTTGCAATTTTGGTTTCGGGGCTAATGTAAACATTTTTGCCAAGCAACTGGCTGTTCAAATAACTAAACGCTTCATTAAAAGATTTTGTATCAATACAAGCGAGTTGAACCAGTGCGAGCTTGTTCGTTTCTTGAATGGAAACTTTAATGGTTTCACCATCAAGGACTTGCACAACTCTTGCCATGCATGGGTCGGTTACTTTCACATAACTTTCGGCAGATACGAGGTTTACGTTTGAAAAAACTATGGTTAAAGTTAGAATAAATGCAAAAATTCTCCGCACTTCATCTACCTCCTAAAAACAATATACTCGAAGGCAATTTTACTCCGGTAATTCTCTTATCGGCTTTTTCTTGTTTTTTCTGTAGAGCACAATTTTTCTGCCGATAACTTGTACTACTTCAGAGCGAGTTCTGCCGGCAATCGCTTCGGCGATTTCTTTCAGGTCTTCTGCACAGTTATTGAGTACAGAAACTTTTATTAGTTCACGTGCCTCAAGTGCCTCGTCAATTGCGGTTGTTAAAGAGGGGTTTGTTCCGTCTTTTCCGATTTGGATAATTGCTTCCAATCTATTGGAAAGCCCACGCAAAAAAGAACGTTGTTTGCTTGTTAACATAAATTCACATCCTATTTATAATAATCAAATTCAAGGTCATAGAGGCGAACGGTATCGCCCTCGCTTATTCCCATTTCTTCAAGCTTTGCAATGATGCCTTTTTCACGCAAATATCTTTGGAAGAACGCAAAGCCTTTTTCTGTTTCGAGGCTTGTAAAACCTAGCATTTTTTCTATACCAGTGCCTGTAACAGAGAAAATGCTTTCAGCAATTTGCTCAATTGTAAATGGCTCTGTATCAATTACAGGTTCAACAAACTCATCATAGTCCTCGGCAAAAACAATATCTTCTGGATAGTTTTTTAGGACTTCGGCAACTTTTTGGAGCAACTCCATAAGACCTGTGTTTGTTGCCGCCGAAATAGGGAACACAGGGTAGCCTTTCGGTTCGTACTGTTCTTTAATTCTCGCTAAATTTTCTGTCGCCTCTGGAATATCCATTTTGTTAGCTGCAATAATTTGTGGGCGATCCATTAATTTTTCGCTGTAAGCAAATAGCTCGTTATTTATTTTTTCAATCGCTTCCACTGGGTCGTCGCCTTCAACGGAAGCCGCGTCAACAACATGCACAAGAACTTTTGTGCGTTCCACATGGCGTAAGAAATCATGTCCAAGCCCAACACCTTCGCTTGCACCTTCAATTAGCCCTGGAATATCAGCCACAACAAAGTCTTCTCCCCATTTGCTACGGACAACACCAAGGTTTGGCGAGAGGGTAGTGAAGTGGTAATTCGCAATTTTTGGGTTCGCGTTTGTAATCATGGATAGCAAAGTGGACTTGCCAACGTTCGGTAGTCCGATTAATCCAACGTCCGCAATTAATTTAAGCTCCAAAACAACTGTATATGATTTTGAAAGCTTGCCTTGTTCTGCATAACGTGGGGCTTGTCTTGTGGAAGTCGCAAAATGCTGGTTGCCTTTTCCGCCACGTCCGCCACGGATTAAAGTTTTTGGCTCATGCTGTGTCACCATGTCTGCCATGATTTTTCCTGATTCGTTCTCTCGAATGATGGTTCCAAGAGGAACTCTAACGATAATGTCTTCACCGGCTTTGCCAGAACATTTGCGTCCGCCGCCGTCTTCACCAACTTCGGCTTTAAAACTTCTTTGATAACGAAAATCCATAAGGGTTGTCAGGCTCGGGTCGGCAACAAAAATTACACTGCCACCCCGTCCGCCGTCGCCGCCGTCTGGACCTCCGTTTGTAACATATTTTTCACGGTGGAACGACACACAGCCGTTTCCGCCGTTTCCACCTTTGATATTAATTGTAACTCTGTCAACGAACACAGTGATTCCTCCAAATAAGTACCTATATAAATATAAAGCGGTGCAGCAAAATATAATATTTTGATACACCGCCCCAATTATTATTCACTAGCTGCAACAGGATAAACAGAAACTTGCTTTTTATCTCTGCCTTTTCTTTCGTATCTAACTCGTCCATCGACTAACGCAAACAAGTTGTCGTTAGAACCACGGCCAACATTTGTGCCAGGATGAATTTTTGTACCTCTTTGAGTGTAGAGAATATTTCCAGCACTAACAACTTGACCGTCTGAACGCTTTACGCCTAAACGTTTAGCCTCTGAATCACGACCATTCTTTGTTGAGCCAACACCTTTTTTGTGAGCGAAAAATTGAAGGTTTAACTTTAACATCTACTGCACCTCCTTTGATAGCGGAATGAGAATCTATTTTTGTTGGGTAATAACTTCTTTGTACTTAAGATCTTTGGGATATTGTCTTGCAATGGATTCAATCCCAAGATTTAATGCGGCAAGCAATAAATTGGCATCATGTGTTTTGTCGGTGGGTTTTGTTTTAAGCCGAAAGCTTAAATAACCACCACGTTCTTCATCTAAATCACAATCGAACTTAATGGTTGTGAAATGCTCAATCGAGTTAATGGTGTTTAAAACCAAAACCGATACAGCGGCACAAACAATAGGATCGCCATGATTATCACAATCAAAGCCGATTACATCGCCATTTGCATTTTTAAAAATCTCAATTTTAATCATAGGCGTTTATCACACAGAGATTTTTTCGATTTTAACTTGTGTAAATGGTTGTCTGTGGCCTTTTTTCTTGTGAAAGCCTTTTTTTGATTTGTATTTGTAAATGATAACTTTTTTGCCTTTACCATCGCCAACTACAGAAGCCAAAACTTTTGCTCCCTTAACATAAGGAGCTCCGATTGTTAAGTTGTCATCGTTTGCTACAAGCAAAACGTTTTCAAACTCATAATTTGTTCCAGCGGAAACGCCAAGTTTTTCAACAAAGATCACGTCGCCTTCAGAAACTTTAAATTGTTTGCCACCAGTCTCAATAATTGCGTACATAGGTACACCTCCTTTTATAAGAACTCGCCGATTGCGGTAGGCTAAGCCTTTAAAAACCCCATCGTGCGGCTACCATCTGAAATAATAACACAGGTGTCAAAACCTGTCAACAATTTTCAAATAAAATTGTACTGCCCATATAGGGAGGTTTTGTATTTAATTGCATTTTGCACGCCTGCTTTCCATAGCTTTCTTTGATAACTCTTCAACAGTCATATCCTCATATAAAGTCGTTTGCCATTTTGTATAATCAAAAGGCTCTTTGATTATGAGAGAAATAAATCTTTCTGCTTCCACATTTCCAAAATTGTCGATTAAGCATTTCATTGCAGATTGTTTCAAAATCGTTTCATTCATATTATATTTCCCCTTTCATAACAAAATCAACAGGGTTAAGGATTTGGATTCTATGATCGGTATATTTTAACAATCTAGCATCAGTTGAGATAAAATAATCGCAGTCTGCTATAATTGCACTGGCAAGATGTAAAGAATCTTTGGTTTTCAATCCTGCTTTTTTAACTTCTTCTGCAATCACAAGCAACTCGTCGCTCTCGTCAATATTCTGGGAAGCATATTTGAAAAAATCTTCAATGGCGGATTGTCTAATGGAAAAAGGATTATCGTCATTTTCTATTTCTGAAATATATGAAATTACAAGCCTTACTTTTTTTTCGACTATTAATGATTGTATAAATAGCTTGGATTTCGTTTCCAATTCTATTTTAAGTTGGCTTTGGTCGTCATATGGTCGATTGAAACAACAATTGTCTAAATATATTTTTAACATTGAAGCCCCTCCGATTCATTTTGCTGTCTTTCAACTTGCGTAGAACAACAATATTATAAGCCAAATGTAAATATTTGTAAACGTCGATAAAACAAAAACAGACGCCAAAAGCAGCATCTGTTTTATCCCATTATATTACATTTGTACCGAACTATTCTGTACGCAATTAATATTTCCAAAACAGAAAGAAAACATACAAGAATTAAGCACGACCCAAATATTCACCAGTGCGAGTGTCAACTTTAACTTTTTCGCCAGCACTAACAAAAAGTGGAACGTTTACAGATGCACCAGTCTCAAGGATGGCTGGTTTAGTTGCACCAGTAGCGGTGTCGCCTTTAAAGCCTGGCTCAGTATCGGTAATTTCGAGTTCAACAATTGTTGGTGGCTCAATACCAAAAACTTTGCCGTTGTGAGAAAGAATTTTTACAACTATATTCTCTTTTACAAATTTTAAAGCATCGCCGATGTCAGATGCATTGATAGCCGATTGTTCAAAACTCTCGTTATCCATAAAATGAAAAAGCTCGCCATCGTTGTAGAGATATTCCATATCTTTACGATCAATGTGTGCTTTACCCAATTTTTCGGATGGGCGAAAAGTACGTTCAGTAACGCCACCAGAAATTAAATTTCTAAGTTTTGTACGAACGAAAGCGGCA
>JAVBKL010000217.1:0-3691 GCA_031554055.1 Eubacteriales bacterium
GATGGTGAACGTCAACTGCCATTACTAGAGCCACAGGATACATATGATATAACGGTGGATACATTTAACGAAACAAAAGAAGCATGTGCTGACAAAATAATCGAGTTTCTTTCACATACAGAGAAACATGCAGCTTTCAAAACACTTTGGCGGCAGCACAACAAATAAGCATAACACTGTTTAATGCTGAAAATGCCTGAAATTCATAAGTATAGTTGTTTTCGACAGCATGAAATGACTTAACAATCGTTAGGTACGGCGATTTTATAAATTGCAACAGCGTACCGAGTTTATATAACGCTTAGATAAATCAAATTGTTGGAGGTCTTGTTTACATGAAATACACCGGACAAAACAAACTGGAACTATTTGCGGATAACGTGCAAATCATCAAAAAAGAATTTGCTTGGCAAAATACCCTAACGAAGCGACTGGCAGCACTTCTGTACGCGCAGGAGGGCAAAACAGTTGATTGTGAAGCAATTCGGCAGTGCCACGCTTTAATTAAACAGAACACTGGTGCATTTTCTACCTTTCGTGGAAATATGGCATTATGTGTAGCAACAATGCTCTCGCTGTCCCCCAATTCGCAGGAGGTATTCAGCGAAACTCTGAAGGTATATGACTTGCTGAAAGATGCAAAACTCCACGCTTCCGACTTTCTTGTGGTTGCTGCCTATCAGATTGCGACACAATTTGACGCTTCCGATTATAGTAATGTGGTAACCCGCACACGGAGTTTTTACGATGGAATGAAAGCTCACCATTTCTTCTATACTGGGCAAGATGACTATATTTTTGCAGCTATGTTGGGACTTTCGGATTTGGAAGTTGAGACAGGAGCGGAACTGATTGAGCAGCGTTATAGTCAGCTGAAAGGCGAGTTTTGGGATAAAAACAGCGTTCAGGCTTTGGCACAGGTGCTGGTGCTTGGTCATTCGGACGACAACGTTGTGGGGCGCGTTCTTCTTTTGCGTGATGCACTTCGTGAGCAAAAAATCAAGTTGGATAAAACCTATACACTGCCGGTTCTAGGAATTCTCGCTCTGCTGCCGGTGGAGATTGACACAATTGTCCGCGACATCAGCGCGGCGCAAGATACCCTGAGAGCACAAAAAGGATTTGGTGCGCTGTCCGTCACAACACAGGAGCTATTACTGTTTGCTGCGTCAATTATAGCAGGTGATTATTCCGAGAACATAAAGGATGGGATATTGACAGCAACGATTTCGACCAGTATTACCAATATCATCATAGCGCAGCAAGCCGCTATGATAGCCGCGATTTCTGCTTCCTCCGTAGCGGCGGCATCGTCATAAACTGCGCTTCAAAGAAAAAAACTACAAAAGACACATGACGTCGGTCACCATCTAAATTACATATAGAATTAATTTTCCGTTAAAGGAGTCATGTTATGAAGATTGATATTTGGTCAGATTTTGCATGTCCATATTGCTATATAGGTGAAAAACATCTAAAGCAAGCCCTCGGTGACATAGACGCCGAAATTATTTTTCACAGTTTCGAGCTTGACCCAAACATGTCAGCGCGCGAGCATATCGACGTGTATACGTCACTTGCAAAAAAGTATGGAATGAGCCTTGCACAAGCGAAAGCACAGTGTGCTTCTATAGAAAAAATGGCGCAAGAAGCGGGACTTGAATTTGACATTGGCAACATTAAACTTGCCAATACGTTCAATGCTCATCGTATTGCACAATTTGCAAATTCCAATGGAAAAGGCAACGCATTTGTGGAAACTGCTATGCAAGCTTATTTCTGCGACGGAGAAGATTTCAGCGATAAAGAGACATTGTTAAAATTGGCTTTATCGGTTGGACTTGTTGAAGAAGAAGTGCGTAGAATCCTAAATACAGAAGAATATGCTGAATCTGTCCGTGAAGACGAAAAAGCCGCCGAAAAAATAAATATTACCAGTGTCCCGTTCTTTGTTTTTGATGAGCGCTACTCGATTTCTGGCGCACAGCCACCCGAAACATTCAAGCAGGTTATAGCAAAATGCAAGAATTAAGTTCTTTCATATGAGCTAGATTTGCACTACTCTGGCTTTACGTAGGCATTAGCCATGTTCAAGGGCATCACAATATTTAGTGATGCCCTTTCTGGTTTCGTTGTTTGGTGTAAATTTACAAAACCACCCATCTTGAAACAGTGATTATGCTTTGAGCATCAAGGCGTTGATTT
Organism: Eubacteriales bacterium; assembly: GCA_031554055.1. Classification (GTDB taxonomy): domain Bacteria; phylum Bacillota; class Clostridia; order Lachnospirales; family JAVBKL01; genus JAVBKL01. The sequence continues at coordinate 2,206 of JAVBKL010000217.1, forward strand.
ATATATGGGTCTGTATTATCGTTAAATTTGCGTTAGCTATCATTCTGGCGTTGGAAACACAAAGTAAGATTAAAAGTATTTGTGAGACAAGATTATATATATTTTAAATAGCGCTCTGCCAAAACAAAGGAGAATAGCAATGTATAAAAATAACAGCACAAACTATAAGATAGAAGTCGGAACAATGAATGATGTATTAGAACTTGAAAAACTGTACGACGATTTAAATGACTATTTTCTGAATGGTTTTAATTATCCAGGCTGGCTTAAAGGAGTTTATCCTATTAGAGAAACCGCAGAAACTGGGATTAAAGAAGAAAACTTGTTTGCGTTAAAAATAAATAATATAATTGCTGGCTCTATTATATTAAATCACAAACCAGAAGAGGCATACAAGCAAGTGTCATGGGGTGTTGAAGCGGAAAATAATGAAATAATTGTAGTTCATACACTTGCCGTACACCCTGATTTTTTGAAACAAGGCATAGCTAATAAGTTAATGGATTTCGCAAAAGAGTATGCTATACAGAAAAATGCAAAAGCAATTAGACTAGATGTTTCTATTCATAACACGCCTGCAATTGCGTTGTATGAAAAATTAAGTTATAAATATATTGGTACTGTCGATTTAGGCTTAGGATATGAACACTTAGTTTGGTTTAAATTATATGAGCTGATTTTATAGAGGCTTTAAGTCATAGACAAACGTGGCACTATAAGAGTACAGTACAAAACCGCGAAAAATCTTTTTAAATAATTTAGGTATTAATATGAGGTAAATTAATGTCCTACTTAAAAAAGATGTTTTTGAAAAGATTGAAAGCAGTATTGAACTTTGATATTTTCGAGTTTTCTCAGAGAACAATAAACAGCTTTGTAGTCGTAATCAAATATAGGAATTTACATAAAATTTGGAGGCTTCTTTTAATGGAAAACTACTCAATCGCAGAGTGCGCAAAAGGTGATAGTGACTTTGTAATCGGCAAGTTGGTAGAATTTAATTTATCACAAGTTCCTCCGTTACAAGAATTTAACTTTATGGATGTCAGTAGGAAGATTGTTAATAAAGATGGCAAGCTTTTAGCTGGAATAATAGGCAAACTTAATGCTTGGAATTGTTTACACATCGATATGTTATGGGTTGACATGAACCATAGAAAAGAGGGGCTTGGTTCTAAAATTTTGACAGAAGTTGAAAGGATATCAAAAGAGCTGGGTTGTTATTTAGTACAGTTAGATACATTTGATTTTCAAGCTAAAGACTTTTATTTGAAACACGGATATGAAATATTCGGGGTTTTAGAAGATTGCCCTAAAGACCACAAAAGGTATTTTTTAAAGAAACTTCTTTAAGTACATCAAAACAAATTTCATATAGAGCAGGCCTGGCTCCTGCTTGTATGTGCTGTTATCGAGGACGTTTTGATGAACAATTAACACTGCTAAACGGATAAGGAGGAAATAAAATTGATTGAATATAGAAAAG
>JAVBKL010000032.1:0-8092 GCA_031554055.1 Eubacteriales bacterium
ATATGGCGGAGTAGCTCAGCTGGCAGAGCATGCGGTTCATACCCGCAGTGTCGGCGGTTCAAATCCGTTCTCCGCTATTTGAAAAGCCCTTAGGACTTAGGTTCTGGGGGTTTTTTGTTACCATTTTTATTATCGAAGAAATTCAGTTTAAATTTGTAAATGAGGACGTGTCCAGAAATAGAGGGTAACACACTAACATTAAGAGAAACCGCTCTTGTTCTGCAACACGGCATAACTATTGCAGAAAAGCCACTAAAAGACCATATGGAAGCGATAGGACATAGAGACGCCTTTTATTTTGTAGAACAACTCGTGAAAGACAAAGAACCATTAAGCGAATATTTAATTAAGCAGATTCATAGCCTCGTTTTAATGAACGACAACGAAAACCGTGGAAAATACCGAAACGTCCCTGTTATGATCCTTGGTGCAGAGTTCACGCCGCCTCAACCATATCTCATTCCTGTGCAAATAGAGAATTTAATTTTAGATTACCCTTCATTAATAAAAAAAATGCATATTATTGAAGCCATAGCACTTTTTCATTTGCATTTTGAAACAATACACCCTTTCATTGATGGGAATGGTAGAACCGGACGCTTATTGATTAACCTTGAACTGATATATTCATATGAAAAAGACAGGTTAGAAAACTACATCGCAATGTTAAAATCAATACCAAAATCTTAAACCCAAACAAAAAGAACGCCGTCCTCTTATTAGAGTTCACGAGCGTTCTTTTTGGCAGATTATACTTATTAATGGGATACCTAACTTTGTTTTTTCTTAATTAGCAAATAGTAAATCGGTAAACCAATTAATGTAATTCCAATTCCGATAAAAGAATTAGTCGGGCTTGCAATGACTGTGCTGTATAAAATATAGGCACCACCCAAGATTCCAATAATCGGAGTGATTGGGTACAGCGGAACTTTGTATCTTCCAGCTACTGGCGGCATAATTTTTCTTAGTTTGAAGATGCCGATTACGCCAAGCGTAAAGAAAATCCAGAGCACGAACACAAGCAAGTCTGTGAGGGTATTAAATTGTCCAGAGAAAATATAAACGATTGCTAAAACACTTTCAAAAACAAGTGCGTTAACAGGGGTTCTTAATTTTGGATGAATTTTGCCGAGCGTATCGCCAAAAGGAAATTGTTTTCTTTCACCCATAGCCAGAGGTACACGTGCTGCTGTCATGAGGTAGCCGTTGAGAGCACCGAAAACTGAAACCATGATACCAGCTGTAATAAATGCTCCACCTCTTTCGCCAAAAAGAGCTTTTGCTGCGTCTGCACCCGGTGTTGCCGAAGCTGCCAATTGTTCGTATGGCAATGCCTTAAACAATACGAGGTTGAACACAACATAAACGATGATAACGAAAATTACGCCAAACGAGATAACTCTTGGTAAAGTCTTGCTTGGGTCTTTCAGCTCGCCACCCATGTTGGTAACGCCAATCCAACCGTCATACGCCCATAAGGTTCCTAGAATCGCCATGCCAAATCCTGCACTTTGTGCAACTACCGGTGTGATTCCAGAAAATCCTGGCATAGAACTTGAGAACAAACCAAAGCCAATGATGGCGATGATTGGAACAAGCTTGCCCACTGTTGCCACTACTTGAATAATTCCACCGCATTTTGTTGCGATTACATTCATTAAAAGTATAAACAAAAGAGCACCGATTGCCAAAGCTTTTTGTTGCATCGGGTCAAGCTCAATAAAAAATCCAGCCGTCATAGCAAACGCAATCGCTTGTGCCGCAACTGATGCTGGATATGATATTACTGCTTGCACCCAACCAAGTAAAAATCCCACTGCGTCACCATAAAGTTCGCCCAAGTATGTATAAAGGCCACCTGTTTTTGGTATTGCCGCAGCAATTTCTGCCACTGTTAATGCCGAAGCCAACGTAATTATGCCGCCTGCAATCCAAGCTAAAATGCTAAGTGTTGGCGAGCCAGCGTTGTTTAAAACGATACCCGGTTTTAAAAATATTCCCGACCCGATAATCATTCCCACAACTATTGCCATTGCTTCAATAAACGTTACCGACTTCTTCATTGATGTCTGCGTTGATGTCTTTTCCATCTCTTATGCCCCTTAATTTTTTTAACAGCTCTCGCTGATAGTTAAAAATTTAACACAATTTAATTGTTAAGTCAACATCCAATTCGCAATCGTAATTTGGTGTATCCCCTTCCGCAAAAATATATTTTTAGTATTTTGTGCTTATTGTATAAATAAATTTAGCTATCTCAAATCGGCTTATTTTTTTCGCCAGTGAAAAATTTGCATTTACACAATTCTGTATAAAATATTTCATTTGTACACGCTATAAATCTCGATATTGTCGGTTGACATTTTTCCAAACTTAAAATATAATTTATAGAAATAATAAATTTATAAACCTATTGACTAGGAGAGTAGTAAATTGAAAGTCACAGCGAGCTAAAATGTTTTTGGTGAGAGTTTAGCGACAGGTAAATTTTACGAAACGCACCTACGAAGGCATACCCAGAATTTTAGTATGGGTATGGGGTTACTGTCCCTTATAGCAGCCTAAGATGATCGGGGTTTTCCCCTGTCGAAGTTAGAGTGGTACCGTGGATTTTAAGCCGCCTCTTGTTGTATTTAATAAGAGACGGCTTTTTTATATACAAATTTATAAAGTTGGGGGAATTAATTTGTTAGATAACATCATAAAAGTTCTGACGCATTATGGCGGGCTTTTTGTAACAGGCACTGGCTACACTTTGCTTTTATCTTTTTTAACCGTACTTGGCGGCATCATTTTTGGTTCGCTGCTCGCAATTATGAAGCGTACAAAGACACCTCTTGCATTTTTTGCATCTGCCTACATCGAGGTGATCCGTGGAACACCAATCCTTTTGCAATTGTATTTTTTCTATTTTTTTCTACCCGATATTCTCAGGCTTGATTTATCCAAGTTTACTTGCATTTTAATTGCACTGATTGTAAACAGTTCGGCGTACGTAAGTGAAATTATTCGTGCGGGACTTCAAGCGGTTGACAAAGGGCAAAACGAAGCCGCAAGAAGCCTTGGTTTATCCGCAACACAAACCATGATTAAAATTATTATGCCACAGGCGGTAAAAAATATTCTCCCAGCCCTTTGCAATGAGTTTATCATGGTCATTAAGGAGACTTCCCTCGCCTCCACGTTCTTTGTGGGCGAACTTATGACGCAATTCAAGACCGTGCAAACAGCACTTTATTTGCCGATGGAGCCACTCATCATTGTTGGCGTAATTTATTTCTTCCTAACATTTACTTTGAGCAAAATTGTTGCGGCATACGAGAGGAGGCTTGCTGTAAGTGATTGAGACTGTGAACTTAAAAAAGAAATTTGGCGACTTACAAGTTTTAAAAGGAGTAAGCGAAAAGATAGACAAAGGCGAAGTGGTTTCGATCATCGGCTCGTCTGGAAGTGGCAAGAGCACGTTCCTTAGGTGCTTAAATTTACTTGAAACGCCAGATGAAGGCGATATATTTTTAGAAGGTGTCAACATCGTCAAAGACACCAAGAGAATTGACGAGCATCGTCAACAGATGGGCATGGTTTTTCAGCAGTTTAATGTGTTTCCGCACATGACGGTTGCAGAAAATATTACGCTCGCCCCTGTCACTTTAAAGAAAAAAACAAAAGCAGAGGCGAACGAACTTGCAAAAGCTTTGCTACAACGAGTGGGGCTTAGCGATAAGTTTTCTGAATATCCTCACAGACTTTCGGGTGGGCAAAAGCAGCGTCTTGCCATTGTTCGTGCACTAGCCATGGAGCCGAAAGTGATGCTCTTTGACGAGCCGACTTCTGCCCTCGACCCCGAAATGGTCGGCGAAGTTTTAAACGTAATCAAAGACCTTGTAAAAGAAGGCATGACAACCGTGATTGTCACGCACGAAATGGGATTCGCAAAAGAAATTTCCGACAGAATCCTTTTTATGGACGGCGGCATCATTCTTGAGGAATCCACACCCGAGCAACTTTTTACCAATCCCAAAAACGAACGCACAAAAGAATTTTTGCGTCGTGTTCTTCGTAATTATTAACAGCAGCCGCCTTTTCCTCCGGAGCAATCACAGGAAGGTTCTTTTCCTGTGATTAGCCCCATAACCAGTGCAGAAAAACAGCCGACCCCTTTTTCTACTGAGATTGCATCAAATGGGCAGTTAGTCATACACGCTCCACATTCCATGCACAAGTCCTTATCAGTAACCGCTATTTTTTTATCTTGCACTTCTAAAATCTGGTGCGGACAGACAACCGTGCAGCGTCCACAACCCACGCATTTACTTTCTTCTATCGTAAGCGTTGAACTATTTTTCAAATATCTAAACACACCACTCACCCCTTTTTCCTAAACGCAGATTTTACTATGAGAACGATCCCAGCAAAAATTGAAGCGGCGAAAATCGGCATGGCATATGTCATTTCCTTTTTCACGCCTGTCATGGACGTGTAAGTCGAGCTGCCTGTAAAATTCATGCCAAATATTCCAGCAACAGGTGGCAAAACCAATAAATATTGTGCAAGCTTTGCGTAATCCGTTTTTTTGCTAACGAGCAACGCCCAAACAACTCCGAGCAACCAACCCTTTAGCGAAAAAGCACGAGCAGGGATTTTCGGCAAGGCAATTGGCACAAGAGCTGTTCCAATCAACACCGCACCGATATACGCACCCACATCTCTTTTAGAGATTTTTGTAAGCCCCAAGGCGTTTGTAATCATTAAAATTCCAAGTGCAATAATCGTCGGCTTACAAGCTATTGCCACTTCAACTGGAACCAACACCGCACGGTCAAGCAAATTGAATCGCACATGTCTCATTTCATCTGTCGCTTCAAACCCGTTTGTTATATATTCTTTAATGTCCTCTGCCCTAACAGGCCCGTAGTTCACATCAAACCCAGTTGCCTTTTTTACTTTATGTGCCGCAACCCCCACGGCTCCAAGCTGTGGCAAAATTAATCTTCTGTGCTCAACGATTTCGCCAAGCCTTGTCTTGTTGATACGATTGATGAGTTCGTCTGTGCCAAACGTTCCTTTTCCAGCAGCACACCAAACATTCACGCCTTTTGTATCAAGCACGAGTAGCCAACAGTCCACGCCCTCCAAGGATTTTCTTACCATATCCGTTGTCAATTTGTAATTGGAAGTTACAAAAACTTCTGCGTTCTCATCGGGGTTTCCAATTTTATATAACCCCGCTTTGATTTTATAATCCATTCTGCCGATGCCAAGCCTTGCTTTAACACTACCAAAATAATCGGGTAGTTCTAATCTGGTGCTCATTGATTTTATATTTTCCATTCGCATCCACTCCAAACTCTTTTAAATAAGTGTTTTTTCCATGTTCTCTCTGTCCACACTAAACTCTATGGCAACTTCCTTTGTTATCACTCTTTGTCTATACAACTCTGCAATAGACATATCCATCGTTTTCATCCCGAGCCTACCGCCTGTTTGCATAGCCGATGCAATTTGATGTGTCTTGCCTTCTCGAATTAGATTTCTAATGGCTGGTGTCGCAATCATAATTTCCAGAGCGGGAACTCGACCCGAACCGTCCTCCCTTGGAAGAAGCTGTTGCGACATGACGCCTTCTATGATGCTTGATAACTGAACCCGAATTTGCTGTTGTTGATGCGGTGGAAACACATCGATGATTCTATCAATTGTTTTTGCCGCTCCAACTGTGTGGAGTGTTGACAAAACGAGATGCCCTGTTTCTGCGGCAGTCACAGCCGTGCCGATGGTTTCAAAATCACGCATTTCGCCGACCAAAATAATATCTGGGTCTTGACGCATTGCCGCACGGATCGCTGATGAAAAAGTTTGGGAATCCTTGCCAATTTCACGTTGGTTAATGATGCTGTTGTTATTTGCGTGCAAATACTCGATTGGGTCTTCCAAGGTAAGGATATGTGCTTTGCGATTTTTGTTTGCATAGTCAATCATGGAAGCGAGTGTCGTTGATTTTCCGCTGCCTGTTGGCCCTGTAACCAAAACCAATCCCCTATGCTTCATAGCAAGTTCTGACAGTGATGCCGGCAATCCCAAGCTTTCGAGCGGCAAAATCTTTGACGAAATCACACGCATAACAATGGAATAATAATTCCGTTGGCGATACGCATTCACACGAAACCTTCCGAGTTCATTGTTCTGATACGTGGTATCGACTTCACCAAATTCTTCCAAATGGGTAAATTCTTTTTCTGTAAGTGCTTGTTTAACCATCGCTAGCGTATCTTCTGGTGATAATGTATCTGAACTAACCTTTTTTAGTTCGCCATGAATGCGATAACAGGGTCGCTCGTTTGCTGTCAAATGTACATCCGATGCCTTTGATTCAATTGCTACTTTTAATAATGTGACCAAATCTAGCATATTTTCCACCTCAACTATTTGTTCTTAACTTGTTTTACAAATTCTAACATATCCCATCGACAGTATCAATAGCGATACGACCTACTCATTCCCTGCTTTTAACGCTTCGCTCATGGTAATCGAGTTGATTTTCTTTTTGCAAAAAAATTTGGCAACATAAAATGTCAACAGTACAACAACAAATCCAAACAGAATATAACTCACGCTTAACCTCACAGGCATTTCAAGCTGCAAGCTCGCCGTAATGGAATTGTACAACGCCCCCACACTTGCCATAAGGCAAGGCACGCCAAGCAAATACCCAAAAACAACTATGACGGTACTCGAATCGAGTGTGAGTTTTGAAACTTCTTTTTGCGTGTAACCAAAAATCTTAAACAGCGAAATCACTGTTCTATTTTCTTCCACAATCATGGCAGAAACCAAATATATGATGATTAGACCAATGACGAAAGCCGAAACCGTTAACCCATAAATCATTCCGCTCATTTGCCCAATTAAAATATTGAACGCTTCGATTACGCCCTCTATGCTTTTGGTACTGCGAATTTCATCGGCTGGGTATACCTTTTCGGTATCTGTCCAAACACCAACATAGGTGTCTGGCTTAAAGCCCATCAACCCATTAAACTGTGCAAGCGGCATAAATACAAATTCGCCGGCATAGGTATCTGCAATGGCATCAACGTGGAATTGCATTTGTATGTTTGTTTCTGCATCAAATGTATTCACTGTATCGCCTATCTGGACACCAAGTTTTTTTGCAAGGATAGTTGTAAAAACTGTTTGATTTGGCGTGATTTTGTCTCCCTTTTTGTCTTTGAGAACAATTTTATCTGTGGTGGGAAGAACCCCTGTAACATAGAAATTAATCTCTTCGTTGTCTTTGAGCGTCACATAGGCGGCATTAAACTGTTCTTCGTCAACGTTTGGTGCTCCTGTTTTTTGTTCCGTAAATACATATTCAAATTTCAAGTTGTATAGTTCTTTCATGCCTTTGTCGAGCAAATAGTCAATGGAGCTTTTCATAGTTAAACCGTACAACAAAAGCATGGTCGCAACGACGATTCCAAACAAAAGAAATACCGTTCTTGAAACATTTCTGATTTGTTCCCTAATTTGAAATTTGGTCGAAAATTTAATTTTCCCTTTATATTTTTCAAAGTCTATCAATTTCTCTGAAAAATACATTTTTGTTCCAGTTGTTCCGCCTTTGATGAGTACGGCAGGCGGTAATCCAAGTACGGTTTGAATCGAAAAAAATACGCTACTCAGTATCAAAAATATCGGGAGCAAAGCCGCTATGAGCACAACCCAAAAATTAAAGGCAAGGGGAATGACTGGCATCGGAAACGCCGAAAGCATAAAGTCAATCATTGGCTTTGCCGAAGCAGTACCAACTGCCGCTCCGAAAATCGCTGCCACTGCAACAACAATAAACGGCAAGACCATGTAATGCAGCAGCAATTCGTTTTTGCGAAAGCCCTGTGTATACAAAGTGCCAATGACTACGGATTCCTGTTTAATCAGCCTTCCCAAAATCACTGACAACAAAATGCAAGTGAGAACGAGCAACATGGTGGGCAACACGGTTCCCATTGTACCAAGCGTCTGCACTTCCATTGCAACATAAGAAACCTTTGTGTTCTTGTCGGTTGTGATCCAGTCAACAATTTGTGTG
>JAVBKL010000210.1:0-13033 GCA_031554055.1 Eubacteriales bacterium
CACAAACAAAAGAAATGTTCGTGAAATAGAATAGGCAAGTGGTTTTGGCACAGAGGGCAATTCAAAATGAGGCGACATCATGCGAGTTTATTTGAAAATTTATGAAGGCATCATTCAAGACGCAAAGTTTAAAACATTTGGTTGTGGTGCAGCTGTTGCTACAAGCAGTATGGCAACGGAAATGATAATTGGAAAAACAATTGAAGAAGCTGTAAAGCTTTCTAATAAAGCGGTTTTAGAGGCACTGGACGGCTTGCCAGCAAACAAGGTGCATTGCTCATGTCTTGCAGAGGAATCCGTTCATGCGGCTCTTTGGGACTATGCACAGAAGAACAATATCACAATCGAGGGTTTAAAACCGCCAGTTGAAGATGTTGGCGAGCATGAAATGGTTGATGAAGATGAATAAGAAAGTCGTCGTCGGAATGTCTGGTGGTGTGGACAGCTCGGTTGCGGCATATGTTTTAAAAGAACAGGGTTATGATGTTATTGGCGTAACCATGCAAATTTGGCAAGACGAAGATACCGAAACGGTTTCGGATAACGGCGGTTGCTGTGGGCTTTCGGCTGTTGATGACGCAAGACGGGTAGCCGAACGACTGGATATTCCGTATTATGTTTTAAACTTCAAACAGGATTTTAAAAACATGGTCATTGATTATTTTATTGACGAATATTTAAAGGGTCGCACACCAAACCCATGCATCGCTTGTAACCGTTATGTCAAATGGGAGTCCATGCTACAAAAATCTTTGCAGCTTGGGGCAGATTATATTGCGACAGGGCATTATGCAAGGATAAGCAGACATCCCATAACAAATAGATTTTGCTTAAAAAAATCAGCGACAAGCGAAAAAGACCAGACCTATGCCTTGTACAATTTGACACAGGAGCAACTGGAACGAACGCTCATGCCTGTTGGCGATTACACAAAAGAGGAAGTCAGAAAGATCGCAACTGAAATCGGATTGAAGATTGCAAATAAACCCGATAGCCAAGAGATTTGTTTCATCCCCGATAACGACTATGGAAAATTTATTGAAGAGAGTGGTCGTGGCAAAAGTGTAGAAGGAAACTTTGTGGACACAAGTGGCAAAATTTTAGGCAAGCACAAGGGAATTTTGCACTACACGGTTGGTCAACGAAAAGGCTTGGGTTTGAGCCTCGGGAAACCTGTGTTTGTAAAAACGATTGATGCTGTAAATAATCGGGTAGTTATCTCGGACAACGAAGAACTTTTTGTAAGAGAGGTAAGTGCGAGTAACTTTAACTTCATGGCGTTTGATAATTTGGATGAACCGACGAGGTTGCTTGGAAAAATCAGGTATTCGCATAAAGCAGGTGCGTGTACAGCGGTTGTTAAAGATGGAAAATTAAGTTGTACATTCGATGAACCACAACGTGCGATTACGCCAGGGCAAGCGATTGTTCTCTATGACGGAGACTATGTTGTTGGCGGCGGGGTAATTGAATAATAATCATAAAGCGAGAGAAGTTGTGTATCACACGACTTGCTCTCGCTTTTTATTCTTCTGCTCTTTTTTCTAAAAATTCAACTTATTCACAGCAAGCAACGTTCCAACTTCTTGCTTGCGAGAACCTATACAATAATGAATAAAGCCGTTTTGTTGTAATGTGGATTCAAGATCACTGAGATTTTGTCCTTCAATAACGTGCCATTCCATGATAATTATACGGATTTTTGACAATAACCCAGTGTGAGCCAGTCTTTGGATAATTTCGTATTCTCCGCCTTCGCAGTCAATCTTAAATAGAAATTTTTGATTTGGCTCCTGGCTTATAATATTCAAAAACACTTCAGAAACATCTCTAATCTCTGCTTTTTCTGTGTATTCAATCGTTTCACCCAAAAACGCAGAGTTATCCCTCGTGGTGCTCATTTGACCTTTAAAATTCCCATTGTAAGGTATGTTTACTATCTTGTTTTCGCTACCCAAACCATAGAGGTGAGGGGTAATTTTAAATGGTAGATCATTCAAACCGAAATTTTCAAGGGCACGTTCATATGTTGTTGGAAACGGTTCGAAGGCGTAGATTTTATCTACATAATCCTTGCTCGCAAAAAACAAAGAAGCTGTGCCAACATTCATTCCTATATCTACGACTGTGTAATGTCCATCAGGAACAGATATGTCATAACAGTTTAATCCGAAAATTTCATTAATAATAAATAGTCCCTCATAATTAAAAATAAGAACTTTTATATCGCCTATTTTGCATATGATTTCTCCCGATTCACTTACTTGATAACTAAAGTTATCTAATGTGGAGAGAGCCGTTTCATCACCAACTAATTTTGGTAAATCAAATAGTAAGACGATTTGCTCTTTTGTATACCCTAATTTGAAAAGAAGTTTATTGATAGAACCTATGATAGGAGAAAACTCCATTGCTATAATCACTACATCACTTTTGAATTCAGATATTTTCGATATACTCAAAATGATTTGCCCATCGATTGCTTGTCCAACTTGCTCGTCATCTAAAGAAAAAAGATGTTCCACATTAAAATTCTCATTTATGTATTCTTTTTTAAAATCATAATAACCCAAGGTTAAAATTATATTTGCGGATGGCTTCATTTTTTTGTCTCGCTTTCCCAAGTTCGTTTTCATGAAAAGTGGGTTGGCAACTTTTTAAAAGCATGACAACCCTGGAGTGGTTTTATAAATTCACAAAGTTACATATTGCATACTTGTGGTGCAAAGTTTAAATAGTCTGCAAAACTGCTTTCCATGTAGTTATTCATAACTCTTTTGAAATTTCGGTTTGCAATATTCACAGATTCAGTCATGGCTTCGTTTTGCTTTTGAATGAATCCATTTTTTGTTGTAAAAACTGTGCCGTTCACCGAAAAGTTTTCATCGGTATTAATGCCTGCAGAATTTAGAATTTCCAATGTTTTGCGACTAGCGTCAGCAGTTAAGTGCTTGTTACTCGCGTAGCCGTTTACATATTTAACAAAGATATTAAATGATTCGGCATAAGAATAAGCGTCTACAATCTCAGCCACACTGCATTTGTCAATATTCAGCCCATCGAGAGAAATACCATCGTTCTCGATTTTTAAAAACAACTCACCGCTTACATTAAACTTTTGTCCGCTAGACAAGCTGATTGCGTTTGCCTCGGAAGTATTCACGCTAATAGGCTCTGCCGCTTTTGGGTATGAATATCTAAACATCGGTAAAGCTTGCATAGGTTGCTTATCAACAACAGGTTTTACCTCTTTGTTTTGCGGTTGTGCCGCAAGAAATTTTTTGTTCTGTTGGCTTGAGTTATAGAAACTTTGTGTTTGAGATACTTGCAAAGGTGTTACATCCGTGTAACGTCTCACTTCCATGTTGTTCACTCCTCCTGAGTATTGTTGCTCCATTATTTAATTTTTCACTTTCTCTTATAGCACATAATGCCAAAGAATTTATTAACCACTCCTTTCATTAATTATCGGCAAATTGCCGTTTTAAATCGAGCATAAAAAAATAACTGATACAAAAATTAATTTGCATCAGTTAGATGTAGGTTTGACAATATGATTCTATTGTGCGATAGCTTCTTCTGGGTCAATAAACTTGGTTCGAATAAATAAATCAAAAATTTTATAAGCAATATTTGCTTTTAGGCTTTGGTCTGGGCATTCTTTTAAGTTTGTAGTGATGTACTTGGTAAACTCGCCCGTATCCATGGTGCATGGGATGGTACTCATCAAATGGCTTTTCAAAACATGGCGGTTTTGGGCAGACTCGCCTTTAAGCTCATTCATAAAATATTCAACCAGTTCATTCACTCGCTGCTGAATGTAGGCTTTCGTAACATTTTCTTCTTTGGTATCAGGAAACTTATGTTCAAAGCTATTGTTTCTCAAGATAAAAGCACTATCAATCAGGTTTTCATAAAGGGCGTCAGTGATGATTGCCCAAGCCCTGTGGATGGCGGCGTCTTCAATATTTAAAGTCGAAAGGTTGGTTGCACGCAATAAATTAACGCAAGCAACATTTGTGTCTTGTAACTCATCAATTATTTTTTCTGATTCGGTGTTTAATAATTGAATAATTCTGTCGTCAAAGAAAATAGAGTCTTGCGAAGTTTGAATACCTCGAAGGGCATAGTATAAATCTTTTCTAACGAAATTGTCATCAAACAAAGAATCCAAACTGGTAACAAAATTGTAAATGATGATTAAAAAGTTGACGCTCTCATAAACAATAAAAAGTCTATCCCGAATATCATTGACCTCACGATAGAAGTTATCGAGAGCAGAGCGGAAATAATCAACTCGGCTAAGCTCAATGCCTTCGCTCATGTCGCATTTGATTTTCTCAAGGTCAAAACGAAGTTCAGGGAAAAACAAGCCATATTCTGGAACAGAATTAGCTTTAAAATTTATTTTATGAAGCAAGATCAAGTTATCGACAATGAGTTTGCTTTCGCTAGGCAAAGAGGCGAGCAGTCCAGAATTTAAATACGCCGCAAAACGCTCATCGGGCATTTCTACAGGGAAACAAGAAATAATTTGTTTCATGCGGTTTGGCATATCAGCAAGATTGTCTGTTCCGTATTCTGCAAAAGCAAGGCATGAACTTAAAACATAGTTCTCATCAATTTCAACGGCACCAATCACAAGAGGGAGCTCGTTCAAAATTTGCTCAAGCTGTTGTGCATACAAAATATAAGTTTGCAAACTTCTCTCGATTGAGGCAACTGTGTTTTTGAATTCAAAAATTTTTTCAATTTCATTTCTTTTGGCACAACCATCCATATCGATTATGTTGCCAAGATTGACAGCTCGCTCAAGCAATTCCTTTTCGATATTTAGCAATTCAACTGGTTTTTCGTAGATAGACGGCCAAGTTGAAGTATCTGTAAGGGACTCATAATTAGAAAGCAACAAAATAAATGCCGCATGGATTTTTTTTGTGGTATTATGTTCTAAATTAGCAATTAGCTCCGCGTTCTTTGCGGACTCGGTCATAAAATCAACTCCTTAAACGATTTCAAATTATACTATACCACTTTTTGTAATATTTGTCGATATGATTAGTATTAAATTAATGTAATCAACTGAGGTAAATCAAGAGAGGCGGGCAATATGTTCAAGACAATTTTATTTGATAGAGATTTAGAAACATCACGATTGATTTCTGGAAGTCTCAAAGGCTATAAAAAAGAGTATGCAAACTTAAAATCAATTTCAAACATAGATGGGCTACTCGAGTTTGCGAAAGAGGCTGGCGCAGGCATTGTGATTGCAGATGTCGGCATGGTTTATGAGGAAGGATTTAGTATTTTAAAAAAAATAAGTGAGCAGCATCCACTGATTAAGTTTATTTTGTATGCAAGCTTTAACGAAACGGAGCATTTGCAAAAATGTTTGGAATATGACATTTTAGATTATTTGTATAAACCGATCAAGTATTCAGAACTTGTGAGATGTATTCAGCGTGCAGAAGAATATTTTAAAACAATTGAGTCAAGAAAACTCGAGGACGAGCAGTTGATTTCTGGCTATAAAAATGAAATATCTCTATATGAGGAAGTTTTTATAAGAAGCTGGCTCAAAGGTTGGATAACTGATGAAAAAGAAATTCATGATAACTTTGCCTATTTCAAAATTGATATGCAAGCAAGCTTTACGGTTATCAACATTAAAATTGACCAGTATAGAAAAATAATTCAAAATGTTTCGGTACAAGAGAAGCATTTGCTTTTGTATAAAATAAAAAATGTAGTCTCCAGAATTTTGGCTGAAGAGAAGTTTCGGTTGTATGCAGATCGGTTTAATGGGGTAACTGTCATTCTTAGTTCAAGTAAATCGCTGGCAGAAACGCTAGAACTATTCGAACAGGTGAAAGATGCAATTTTTGAACGTCTAAAAATTAAAGTAACCATAGGGATTGGCAGAACTTACGAATCGGCTTCTAATGTTAGAACATCTTGCCTCGAAGCAGATGCCGCACTTAGAAATAGATTTTATTTGGGGTATAACACAGTGATCTCGATTCACTTTGCAGAGCCGCTAAATAAAATTACATATATTTATCCGTTTGAGCGAGAACAAAAGCTTGTTTATTTGGCTGTGATTGGTGAATATGAAAGCTGTGCCGATCAGCTCAAAAGTTTAATCAATGGGTTAAGAAAATGTGGGGAGTTGCCCCAAGGGCTATTACCAAAAATCATTATGAACATTTTAATTTCTATCAATCGTTATGCTAGTGAACGTGGCATTGATATTCAGAACCAATTTTCATTCTTTTTTAGAACAAAAGACATCTTAGAACTGAACGACCTTGACGATGCGTACAAATATCTCAAAGATGCACTGCAAACATTTTGTAAATACATCGTGGCAAGGCATGAGGAGTCCGATTGCGAAATGGTTCAAGCCGCCAAAGATCATATGCTAAAGTTTTATTATCAAACTTTTTCATTACCCGACCTTGCAAGGAATTTGGGGACAAGTCCAGAGTATTTAGAAAAGGCTTTTTTTGACCGAGAAAATGTTAAAATCTATGATTTTGCAATAAAAGCTCGATTGGCAGAAGCGAAACTATTGGTGCAGAAAACAACGCTTGATGACGATGTGATTGCCGCAAAGGTCGGGTACAACGACGCTAGGAGTTTGCGTGCAGATTTTAAGGAGTTAGAGGGTCAGAGCTTTAGAGAGTTTAGGCACAAATATAAGCCGCTCATTTACTAATTGTATAAGTGCGTTTAAAACTTGTATTTTATGGAAATAATATTTTTATAAAATAAATTGTTAGTTTTTTTGCATTTCTGGCAGAATTATGTTATAATGTGAATTAAATGAGTGATTTTTTGTTTGTGTCTAAGGAGTGAGCTTGATGTATTCTGTAGGTGACAAGATTGTTTACCCAATGTACGGTGCCGGCATTATTGAAGAGATGGAAGAGAAAATTATAGATGGTGCCTTGCATGTGTATTATGTTTTGAGAATTTCAGTTGGAAACCTGAAAATTATGATTTCTGCTGGAAAAGCAGATGGATTAGGCATCAGGGAGATTTATGATGGCGAAAAAGTAATTAAAATTATCCAAAGCGTGTCTAGCGAGCCGATTGTTATGTCGGAAAATTGGAACCAAAGGTATAAAGATAATCTTGAAAAAATCAAAACAGGTAGACTCGATGAAGTTGCACTTGTGTTTAGAAACTTGCTTTTAAGAGAGCGAGAACGTGGCTTGTCAAGTGCGGAGAAAAAAATGCTTACGAATGCAAAACAAATTATTGTTTCTGAATTAATACTTTCGCATAATATTTGTAAGACAGATGCGGAAAACGTTTTGACAGAGGCAGTGGTTGGGCTTTAAGCCCAGACCAAAAACAAGGTGTAGCCTCGGCTACACCTTGTTTTTGGTCTATTAACTTTTATGCTCCAATACGATTAACAAGCTTTGTTAATCTCGATTTTTTTCTGGAAGCGTTGTTTTTGTGGAAGATTCCCTTGGACGCTGCCTTATCGATTGTTGAAACGGCATTTACTAGCGCCTTTTGAGCGTCAGTCTTGTTACCAGCTTCAACAGAAGCTAATAATTTTTTAATAGCGGTTTTGGTCTGTGATTTAATCATTTTATTTCTTAGTGTCTTTTTAGCGATTACTTTAATTCTTTTCTTTGCTGATTTAATATTAGCCATTGGCTCACCTCCTTGGTCTAACCATATCAAACGAACGAAGTTTATTTTAACTCATAAATAAAGTAAAGTCAATGTATATCTTACAAATAATTGCTAAAAATATTGAAAGAGATAAAAAAATGCGTTGAGATAGGAATGTGATGAGCCAATGATGCCAAAAAAAATCAGCATTAGAACAGACCTCGCAATAGAGGCACGAGAAATGCTTCACACCGAAGAAGAAGGGCAAGAAATCGAAGGTGTAAAAGTAAGTGTTTATGTAAATGAGAGCGAGTGCATAAAAGTTACAACGGTGGATGTTTTGAACGAAGAAGGTGCAAGACAAATGTCAAAGCCGATTGGTAAGTATGTTACCATTGAATCGGAGGACATGAAAATAAATGCAGTAGAAAGCCATGCCGAAATTATTCAGATTATGGCAAAAGAAATTAATGATTTGCATAAGCTTGGGCGGCACGACTGCATATTGGTTGTAGGTCTTGGAAACTGGAATGTAACACCAGACGCACTGGGGCCGATTGCGATTTCGCAAATGCTTGTGACAAGGCATATCACAAAAACTGAGGGCGTGCCGCACGAAATTACAAACGCCGTGCGTTCGGTTTGTGCAATCACGCCGGGGGTCATGGGGCTTACAGGAATCGAAACGAGTGAAATCGTAAAAGGCGTGGTGGAAAAAATCAAACCCGATCTTGTCATCGCAATTGACGCACTGGCTGCAAGGCGAACGAACAGAATCAATTCTACAATCCAGATGTCAAACACAGGAATTAACCCAGGTGCAGGCGTTGGAAACAAAAGAGCACAGCTTAACGAAGAAACTCTTGGTGTGCCAGTCATTGCCATTGGAGTGCCAACTGTGGTTGATGCGGCGACACTCGTGAATGATACCATGGATAAAATGC
This sequence comes from Eubacteriales bacterium, assembly GCA_031554055.1. Classification (GTDB taxonomy): domain Bacteria; phylum Bacillota; class Clostridia; order Lachnospirales; family JAVBKL01; genus JAVBKL01. The sequence continues at coordinate 8,577 of JAVBKL010000210.1, forward strand.
TTGAGGCGATGATTGCAGAAACAGAAGAGGGCACAGAATTTTATCAAATGCTCATGGATCTCGAGGGAGATGAGAAATACCGCTTAATCAAAGAGGTTCTCGACCCTTATATAGATAATATGTTTGTGACACCAAAAGAGGTTGATGCGGTTATAGAACGGTTGGCAAATATAATCGGCAACGCTGTAAACATTGCACTGCATCCAGGGATTGGTATTAATGACATAAACAGATATAGAAATTAAATTCCATTATTAACTGTTTTGGGGCATCTTCATTTGATTGCCCCAATTTTCAAATTACTATAATTAACTATTTCATAATAGAAGTTCATGTGGTAATATATTAAAATCAAATTTTAACTCCGAGGGGGAGCCGTAATGGTTTTAGAGAATTACGAACCAAAGATAGTTTTTAAATATTTTGAAGAAATAAGCAATATTCCAAGAGGTTCTGGAAATGAAAAACAAATTAGCGATTATTTAGTGGCTTTTGCACAAGCAAGAGGGCTTGAAGTGATTCAGGACGAAGCGTTGAACGTGATTATTAAAAAGGCTGGCACAAAGGGATATGAAAATTCTCCAACTGTTATTCTTCAAGGCCATATGGATATGGTTTGCGAGAAAAACAGAGGGGTGGAACATGATTTCTTGGAGGATCCACTTAAACTTGTTGTCGAAGGTGATTTAATCAAAGCAGACGGCACAACGCTTGGTGCAGACAACGGTATTGCGATTGCTATGGGCTTAGCACTCCTTGACTCAAGCGAGCTTCAGCATCCACCAATTGAGCTTCTGGTTACAACGGATGAAGAGCGTGGAATGTCTGGTGGCGAAAAAGTTGACGTAAATATGTTGAACGGTAGAATGTTAATCAACTTGGACTCCGAAGAAGAGGGAGAGTTTTTAACAAGCTGTGCTGGCGGCATGAGAGCCTATGTAAAAGTAAATGTTAAATTTACAAATCTCCCAGAGCATTATACTGTTTGCGAACTTTCGGTGAGAGGACTTTCTGGCGGACATTCAGGTGCGGATATACATAAAGAGCGTGCCAACAGCAACAGAATCATGAGCCGAGCACTGCTTGCGATTATGGAAAAGCACGAAATTCTTGTGTGTAAAATTGAGGGCGGTTCAAAAGAGAATGCAATTCCTCGTGAAGCAGATTGTTTGCTCGCATTTAAGGACGTCGAGTTTGAGGCAGTTACGCAAACGGTTGGCGAACTAGAAGAGTTGTTTAAAAATGAGTACAAATTCAGCGACAAGAATTTGAGCCTGACAATGAAGGAATCCCACGCCGATGTTGAAAGAGTTTTCTCAAATGACTCCGCAAAAAAAATTATAGCGACAGGACTTATGTTGCCACTTGGCGTTCAAAGCATGTCTATGGCAGAAGATCTTAAAGGACTAGTTGAAAGCTCTGTAAATATTGGCGTTGTTAGTACGAACGATAACGTGGTGCAGTTTGCGTGTTCATTAAGAAGCTCGGTTGTTTCAAGAAAATATTTGATCATGGAGCAAATCAAGGCAGTTGCAAAAGCGGTTGGTGCAGAGTTTGAATGCATGGGAGATTATCCAGCTTGGGAATTTAACAAGGATTCGAAGCTTCAAAAAATATTTGAGGCAGAGTACGAAAATTTCACAGGCAAGAAAGCAGAAATCAAAGGCATTCACGCAGGTCTTGAATGTGGACTGTTTGCTAAGGTGTTGAATAACCCTGATATGATTTCCATGGGGCCAAATATTACAGGTGCCCATTCACCAGAGGAGTCGTTGAGCATTTCTTCTACGTTCAATGTTTGGAATTTCTTAAAGCACGTACTATCTAAAATGAATTAAAATTGCAGTAGGCATGGAGGATACAAATGAAAATTCCTTGGGACGACAAGTATTTAAAAATATCTTTCCATGTTATTTTTACAATTGTGGTTGCTTATATTTTAATCACACTTGTGAACGCAGTTGAGTATAGTTTTACTAACATTGCTATTGTTTTCGGGAGTGCGGCAAGTATTGTTGGCAAGGTGTTTTCGCTGTTTTCGCCGCTAATCGTTGCGGTCATTATTGCTTATCTTCTTGAGCCAGCTGTGGAATATTTTCAAAAGCTCTTTGAGCGAACGTATGAAATGAATTTGTACCCAAAGCTTAGAAAGTACAAGTATTTTGAGACCCGAAAAATAAAATCAGAACGGATAAAGTTCAAACGTAGAAATGCGGGCGTCGTTCTAACATTTGCGACCATTACGTTAATCATTAGCATTTTTGTTTGGGTAATGGCTGCAAAAATCGGTTCGGTTTCAGCAGATGGACAAACAACGTCTGACAGGGTTGCCACAACCATTGCCAAAACCCGAGTAGACATAACAGACATGTATGCAAGAATGCAACTGCAATTAAAAGAATGGGATATTCTTGAGTATACGTCAAAGTATATCGAAGACTTTAAAACACAGGTCTTGAGTTTTCTGGAAGATTCGAGCAAGGTGCTTGTAAATGCGGTTACAACAGCCGGAAACGGCATTGCCGTATTTTTCATTGGACTAATCATGTCAATTTATTTAATGCTGGACAAGGAACGAATTTTAAAACGGCTTACCGACATCATGGACGTCGTGAGTCCAAGAAAAATAAATGCTAGAATCAAAAACTTCTTGGGCGATGTAAATGCAGTGTTTTCTGGATATATCAGAGGACAGCTGACGGATGCACTCATTATGGCTGTGTTGATTAGCACTTTGCTTTCGTTTCTAAAAGTTGAGTTTGCTCTGATGATTGGGATTTTTTCTGGGTTTTCTAACCTTATTCCTTTTTTCGGCGCATTAATGGCTTTTATACTTTCTGTAACCGTTGCACTTTTTAGCGGCGAACCGATAACTGCACTGTATGCGGCAATTGGAATATTAGTTCTTCAGCAGATTGATAGCATGGTGATTGTTCCAAAGGTTGTTGGCGAAAGTGTTGAATTAAGTCCTGTGTTAGTATTGTTATCGCTTGCTGTAGCCGGCTCTCTTTTTGGAATTATGGGAATGGTCTTTGCTGTTCCGGTCACAGCTATCATAAAAATGTTGTTTGAGCGTTTTATTTCCAGGCAAAGGGAAAAAAATTTAGCATTAAAAAAAGGTACTCATACTAATTCACGTTAGAATGGCAGAATAAAATTTTCACAGCGTTAGCGTTCTGCACACGTATCAAGTGCAGAATGAAAATTTTATTCTATACTTTAAATGTGAATTAGTATCAACGTTAAATCGAGTGCCTTTTTATTCGAAATTTTATATATCAACCCACATTGGTTTCATTTGACGAAACAAAGTATATGCTGTGAATCCCGCTTCTTTTAGCATACCTTGTGCAACATCGAAATGCTCTGCCATGTGTTCTGTCACGTGCGAATCAGAACCGACTGTAATAATTTCGCCGCCCAGTTTTTTGTACTGCTTTAATATATCAAGACTCGGGTGGAGCTGGTTTAATTTGTAGCGATAGCCAGAGGTGTTAAGCTCTAAGCCTTTTCCTCGAGCGATAAGTTCTATTAAAATTTCGTCAATGACCTCTTTATACTCGCCGTACGTTAGGCTATTGTCTTTATAAATTCCGTAACGAGAGACATAATCCAAATGACCGTATACACAGAAGCAGTCGATTGTTTTTATATTTTCAAGGACAGCTTCGAAATATTCTAAATAAGCTGAGTGTTTGTCTTTGCCAGTAAAAAAGTTACCAAAATATAGTGGCGAAGTGGGCATATCGTGTGACGAGCCGATTACAAAATCAAAAGGGTATGATTTTACAAAGCGATTGATTTCATTAGCCAGTCCGCTTGTTAGACCGATTTCAACACCTAATATCAAATTTATTTTTTCGTGGTACTTCTCTTTCAGTTGACTAAATTTTTTGATGTAAATATCATAATTGAAGTGTGGCTCGACTGCTATGTTATGCAAAACATAATCTCGATGGTCAGTGAACGCAATTTCTTTAAGCCCAAGCTCAATTGCTCGATTGATTTGCGACTCCATCTCGGCTCTTGCATCGGGCGAAAACGAGCTGTGGACATGATAATCAGTAAGTAACAATTTAATTTCCTCCTGGCAATTTATAACTATGCGATTTTCTTAACAATGATACTCTTGTTTAAAGTATAAGTCAAATTTTTTGAGACAATTAATTTTTTTTATTGAAAGGAAAGCATTGATTATTTTTATAAAGTTTGGTATAATTTCTCATAAGGTTTTGGACAATTAACTCAGCTGGTAGAGTGCTTCCTTGACGTGGAAGAAGTCAGGGGTTCGAGTCCCTTATTGTTCATAGGGTTTTAAAGGGGGCTGTCTCGCTAAGAAAAAAATGCGAGACAGCCCCTATTTTTATATACGATATTAAAAGTGGACAAAAAATCTATAAGCAATAAATTTTTGAGAACAACAAATACGCCTTAGCAGCAATATGTACCAAGACTGT